>DVOG01000142.1 GCA_018713755.1 Candidatus Spyradosoma merdigallinarum
CGCCTGCGGCGCCCGTTCCCGCGGAGGCGGATTTTTCCGCTCCCGCGCGCGAAGAGCCGGCTGCCGCATCCGCGCCCGTTCCCGCCGCGCCGAAATCGTTTTTCTCCTTTGATCCCGACGACGAAATCGCGCCGCCCGTCGCGGAAAGTTTGCCGGCTCCCGCGCCGGGTTCCGTTTCTCCCGCCGCGCCTGCTCCCGCGGCCGCCGGGGAGGGCTCCGCTCCTGCCGCCGCGAAGCCGTGGGAAAAGAAGGATCGCCCGTGGAAACAGAAGCCGTGGGAAAAGAAAGACCGTCCGCCGTTCCCGCCGAAGCCGCCGAAATTTTCCGGCGGAAAATTCAGCGCGCAGGGCAAGTTCGAGAAATTCCGCGGGAACGACAAGTTCGCGCCGAAGCGCAATTGGGGCGAGCTGGCGAACACGGATTCCGCCGAGGAAGCGTCGCTTTCGCTCGGCGCCGTTTTCGATTACGGACTGCTGAGCGACGAGGCGTATCTGGATGAGCTCGCGCAGCTCGCGCTCCACGTCGCGAAGCGCGCGGACGGCGCCTCGCCTTTCGTCGCGCGGCTCGCGGCACCCGCCGTTCCCGCGGAGGGCGGCGAAGCGCCGGCGGAAAGCGTTCCCGCGAAAGCGGAACTCGCCGCGGACGTTCCCGCCGCGCCGCTCGATTTCAACGAAATTTACGAATCGTCGATGTCCGCGCTGATTTCCTCGGCGAAGGCGTTCGGCATTCCCGTGTTCCGCAACCCGGTGCGGCGTCCGCTCGTGAAGAAGATTCTGCGCGCGGCGTTCGCCGAAAACCGTCCGATTTCGATCCGCGGCACGCTGGAACTGCTTGCGGACGGGAACGGGCTTCTGCTCTACGCCTGCGACAGCTACCGCGTCAAGGAGCTGAGCGCGTTTGTCCCGCAGGCGCTGATTTCGAAATTCGGGCTGCAGCGCGGGCACGACGTCGAGGCGGTCGCGTTCCCGCCGATGAAGGGCGAGACGGCGCCGATCGTCGTGCGCGTCACGTCGGTCATGGGCGGCGATCCCGCGGAAGTGAAGGATTTGACGCCGTTCACGGAGCTCACGCCGTATTACCCGACGGAACGCATCATGCTCGAGACGGACGACGGCGTGCCGTGGAACAACCTTTCCATGCGCTGCGTCGATCTGCTTTGCCCGATCGGGCTCGGTCAGCGCGGGCTCATCGTCGCGCCGCCGCGCACGGGGAAAACCGTGCTGCTGCAGGCGATCGCCAACGCCATCGCCAAAAATTGCCCGAACGCGCATCTGATCGTTCTGCTCGTGGACGAACGCCCGGAAGAAGTGACGGATTTCAAGCGCAAGACGACGCGCGGCGAAGTCATTTCCTCCACCTTCGACGAAACGGCGGAAAACCACGTCCACGTCGCCGAAATGGTGATCGAGCGCGCGCGCCGCATGGTCGAACGCGGCAAGGACGTGATTATCCTGCTCGACTCGATTACGCGTCTCGCCCGCGCCTACAACACGCTGATGCCCAACGGCGGGAAAATTCTCTCCGGCGGCGTCGAAGCGGGCGCGCTCTCCAAGCCGAAACGCTTCTTCGGCTCCGCGCGCAACATTGAGGGCGGCGGGTCGCTGACGATTCTCGGCACGGCGCTCGTCGACACGGGCTCGAAGATGGACGAAGTCATTTTCGAAGAATTCAAAGGCACGGGCAACATGGAGCTCGACCTCGACCGCGACCTCGCGAACAAGCGCATTTACCCGGCGATCAACTTCGAGCGCTCGGGAACGCGCAAGGAAGAGCTGCTTTATCACCCGCAGGAAATGCAGTGCGTTTATTCCATGCGCCGCGCGATGAAAGGCGTGCCTTCGATCGAAGCGATGGAGATGCTCATCTCCCGCATGAAGAAAACGAAGACCAACGCCGAGTTCCTGATCACGCTCGCCGGCCGCTGAAATCCTCATCGTTCCCGCGTTTCCCATGAACAAAAAAATTCCGACGGACGGCAAGCCCTCCGCCTCCCTCAACGACGCGTTCGGCGCGTTGCGCGCCGCTGACTTCCCGCAGGCGGAGCCGCCGCGGGAACGCCGCTCGGCGGACGCCAAGCCGAGCGCTCCCGAAAAGCTCGGCAAAGTGCATCTGCGCCTCGAAAAATCCGGGCGCGCCGGCAAAACCGTCATCGTGCTCGCCGGCCCGGGCATCGCCGCGCTTTCCGCCGATCGGCGCGAAGATCTGCTCAAATCCCTGAAGCGGAAATTCGCCTGCGGCGGCGCGGATGCCGAAAACGGCGCGCTCGAGCTTCAGGGCGAAGACGTCGCCCGCGTCCGCTTTTTCCTGCAGATGCTCGGCTACGCGTGCTGAAGCCTCCGCGGGAGCGCGCCGTTTCCGTCAGGAAAAATTTCCGTCGGCGACGCGCCACGGCAGCCGCGTTCCCGCGAAAAGCGGCGCGACGCGCAGCCCGTTTTCTCCCTCGAAAAACGCGGGAACGTCCTGCGGCGCGTCTTCGAGCGCGATTTTTCCGCGCGGCGCGGGAAGTCCGTAAATTCTCCGCGCGTTCCCGCCGAGAAAGCCTTCCAGCTTGTCGAGCGCGCCGTTTTCGGCGAAAAGCGCGGCGAGCGCCGGCAGCAGCACGGGCGCGTCGTAAACGCCTCCCGCCGCTCCCGCGCATTCCTTTTTTTCGACGGGATGCGGCGCGGAATCGCTCCCGAACATGATTTTCGGGTGCCCGGAGAAAACGGCCGCGCGCAGCGCCGCGCGGTCTTCCGGCCGCTTGACGATCGGCTTGCAGAAAAGGTGCGGCGCGAGCAGCCCGCCCGCCAGGTCGTCGAGCGTGAACAGCAGGTGATGCAGCGTCGCCGTCGCGAAAAGATTTTCGAATTCGTCGAGCAGCGGGAGCGCCGCCGCCGTCGAAATGTGCTCCATGCAGATTTTCAGTTTCGGGAAACGCCGCGCAAGGTCGCGGTAAACGGGCAGAAATTCCGCTTCGCGGTCCAGGACGAAACCGCCGCTTTCGCCGTGGACGAGCAGCGGAATGCCGAGTTTCTCCATCGCGCGCAGCGTCGGCTCGGCGTCGCCGAAATCGCGCACGCCGCCGTCGGAGTTCGTCGTCGCTCCCGCCGGGTAAAGCTTCACGGCGAAAAATCCCGGCGTTTCCCGCGCGGCTTCGAGCTCGGCGCGCGTCTGGTTTTTCAGGAAAAGCGTCATCAGCGGCGTGAAGGTTTCCGCGTCCGTTCCCGCCGCGCGCAGCACGCGGGAACGGTAGGCGCGCAGCGCGTCCGCGTCCGCGACGGGCGGCACGAGATTGGGCATCACGACGGCGCCGGCGAAATGCCGTGCGGAGTGCGGCGCGGCGAGGTTCAGCATCGCGCCGTCGCGCAAGTGCAGGTGCATGTCCCAAGGGCGGTCGATTTCGATTCGCATGCCTTTCTTTTCTCGCAAACGGCGCGGGAACGCAAAGAAAAACGCCGCGCCTTCCCGCCTTCGCTCGAAAAAAAACTTTGCGGGAACGCGGCCTTTGCGCGAAATTTCCCGGCGATGGATTTTTTCGGATTGAAGTCCGCGCTTGATGCGCAGCCGCTTTTCGCGGGAAAGACGTGGAGACTTTCGCCGGACGCGTTCCGTTTTTCCGCGGAGCAGCGCGCGCAGCTCGACGCGCTCGGCGAGGCGCTGCCCGCGTTTTTCGCCGCGCTCGAAAAACTTTATTTCGCTTCCGCCGAAAACAGGAAAATTCTCCGCAACCGCAACCTGCGCGCGCCGTGGGTCGCGCCGCTGCTCGACCGCGGCAAGCCGCCGCGCCTCGTCGCGCACCAGCGTTCCCGCGCGCTCGCCGGGACGCTCCCGCCCGTGATGCGCCCCGATTTGCTGATTTGCGCCGACGGCTTCGCGATGACCGAGGCGGACAGCGTGCCCGGCGGCATCGGTCTGACGGCGTTTCTCGCGCGGCTCTACGGCTGCGGCGACGCGATGCCGCGCCTCTTTCTCGACGCGCTCCTTTCCGCCTCAGGCGTTCCCGCGGACGCCGCTTCCGCGCGTTCCCGCCGCGTCGTCATCGCCGTCTCCGACGAGGCAGCCGACTATCGGCCGGAATTCGAATGGCTCGCCGCGATTTTGCGTTCCCGCGGCGCGGACGTTTCCGTGAGCCATCCGAACGCGCTGGAAATTTCCGCCGAAGGCGTGTTTCTCGACGGAAAAAAAGTCGACGTGCTGCATCGTTTTTTCGAGCTCTTCGACCTCGGGAACGTGCGCGGCGCGGACGCGCTTTTCGAGGCGGCGGAGCGCGGGAACGTCGTCGTTTCGCCGCCGATGCGTCCGTTTCAGGAAGAAAAGCTGTCGCTCGCGCTGCTGCATCATCCCGCGCTTTTTCCGTTCTGGGAAGAGGCGCTGGGCGAGTCGCATTTTTCGCTGCTGCGGAAAATCGTGCCGGAAACGTGGGTCGTCGAACCGACGCCGGAAGGCGGGCTTCCCGCGTCCGCCTCGCTGCTTGCGCCGACGCTCGGCGGGCGGCCGATTCGCGACTGGCGGGAACTCGCCGACGCGCCGCGGCGGGAACGCAATCTCGTGCTCAAGGCGAGCGGCTTCGACGAAACCGCGTGGGGCGCGCGCAGCGTGACGATCGGCGCGGACGCGTCGCGGGACGAATGGGCCGCCGCGCTGGAACGCGCGCTCGCGTCCGCGCGCGAAAAAAAATCGCTCTTCGTGCTGCAGCGCTTCCGCAAGCCCGCGCGGCTGGAGCACGCGCTTTTCGACGCGCGCGGCGTTCCCGAGTCCGCGTTCGGGCGGGCGCGCGTCTGCCCGTATTATTTTCTCGTGCGGGACGGCGGCGGACGTTCCCGCGCGCGGCTCGGCGGCGCGCTCTGCACGTTTTGTCCGCCGGACAAAAAAATCATCCACGGCATGAGCTCCGCCGCGCTTTTCCCCTGCGCGCTCTGAACGCGCGGCGGTGTATATAAAAATCGGATACGCGCGGAAACGGAGCCTTCGCTTTCGGCGAAAAGCTTTGCTTCTTCCGGATTTTCAAATAGTGTTTCGGCATAAAAACCATGCAAGGAAACGCCATGCAGGAAAACGCAAAATCACGCCCGTTCCCGTTCCGGAGGGCGTCGCTGTTCACGCTGGGCTGCCGTCTCAACCAGTCCGAGACGGAGGCGCTGCGCGACCGCCTCGAGGCGCTCGGCTGCGAAATCGTTCCGTGGGGTGCTCCCGCGGATTTCGGCGTCGTCAATTCCTGCACGGTGACGCGGCTCGCGGAAGCGAAGTGCCGGCAGATCGTGCGCGGCTTCGTCAAGGCGAACCCGGAGGCGTTCTGCGCCGTCGTCGGCTGTTATTCGCAGACGGGCGCGGCGGCGCTCGCGCGGATTCCGGGCGTCGACCTCATCGTCGGCAACGGCGACAAGCTTTCGCTGACGGATTTCGTCGGCGACGGGAAAAAGCGCGCGGTTCCGCTGGTCGTCGCCGGCAAGCTTCCCGCGGGAGATTTTTCCGTTCCCGCGGTCTGCGGCGCGGCGCCGACGACGCTGCGCGCCAACCTCAAAGTGCAGGACGGCTGCGACTTCATGTGCAGCTACTGCATCATCCCTTTCGCGCGGGGGCGCGCGCGTTCCCGCGATTTTTCCGATCTCGTAGCGGAAGCGGAAAGCCTCGCCGCGCGCGGCGCGAAGGAAATCACGCTCACGGGCGTGAACATCGGCACGTATAAGAATTCCGGATACGACATTCTCGGCGTCGTCGACGCCGTCGCCGCCGTTCCAGGCATCGCCCGCGTGCGCATCGGCAGCATCGAGCCCAAGACGATTCCCGACGGCGTTTTCGACCGCATGAACGACCCCGCGCACGCGCTGACGCCGTTCATCCACATTCCGCTGCAGAGCGGCTGCGGGCGCATTCTTCGCGACATGCGCCGGCATTATTCGCTCGAGGAATACCTCGCGTTCATCCGCGAAATCGCGGCGCGCGTTCCCGGCGTGTGCATCGGCACGGACATCATGGTCGGCTTTCCCGGCGAGACCGACGCGGAATTCGACGAAACCTGCCGCACGTTCGCGGAAAATCCGTTCGCCTACGCGCACGTCTTCACCTACTCGGAGCGCGCGGGAACGCCCGCCGCGCGCCGCCCGGACCGCGTTCCCGTTCCCGTGCGGCAGCGCCGTTCCGTCGCGCTGCGGGCGCTTTCCGCCGAAAAGCGCCGCGCGTTCATGGGCGGTTTTCTCGGGCGCGACGAAGAGGTGCTTTTCGAAAAGCCGCAGGGCGGGATCTGGCCCGGCTACACGAAAAATTACCTGCGCGTGCATGTGCCCGCGGAAGAATTTCCGGGCGAAAATCTCGTCAACGCGCTGCGCGTCGTGCGGCTGGAGAAAGTTTCCGGCGAGGCCTTCGTCGGACGCGCGTCGCAGGCGTGATCGCGCGCTTTTTCACGCCGCGGAAAATTCCCGCTGCGCGGCGGCGTAGTCTTCGGGCGTGCCGAGGTCGCGCCACGTTCCCGCGTCGTCGACGACGCCGCGGAGACCGCCGTCCCCGCGGGCGGCGATGCGGAGAAAAGCTTCGACGACGCTTTCGATTTTCCCCGCGGGGATTTCGTCGAAGAATTTCCGCGCGACGACGCAGATGCCCGTGAAGCGGCAGCGGCGCGTTCCCGCGCGACCGAGGCGGTCGCGCAAGTCGAGCAC
>DVOG01000143.1 GCA_018713755.1 Candidatus Spyradosoma merdigallinarum
GAGCGAGGATTTTCCCGAGCCGGAAACGCCCGTGATCACGACGAGTTTTCCGCGCGGGAGACGGACGTCGAGATTTTTCAGATTGTGTTCCCGCGCGCCTTTGACGCGGATTTCTTCCGGAGAGGGCGAATCCATGACGCAGAAATCTACGCCGTTCCCGCGTCCCGCCGCAATTTTTTTCCGAGGTTTTTCCCGCGCGGCGTCAGGTTAAGGAAACGAACAGGCGCGCGCAGGGCGTTCCCGCGGGAGCGTCGGGCAGCGCGTCGAAAAGCGCGACGACGTCGGCGTTCCCGAGCAGGATGCAGCCGTGCGAGTTCGGCGATCCGAGCTTTTCTTCCTGATTCGTTCCGTGAATGTATACGAATCTTGAATACGTGTCGACGTTCCCGCCGCGGTTGCGGCCGTCTTCTTCGCCCTGAAGGCGCAGAATGCGCGACGTGATGAGGTTTTCTCCGGGCGCGTCCTTGAGGAATTCCGAGAAATGCTTTCCGGTGGAGACGCGCGCCTTGAAGACCGTTCCCGCGGGCGCGCCGGCGCCGATTTTCTCGACGACGGAAAAGAGTCCGTCGGGCGTGCCGAGCGAATCCTTCACGCAGGACGGCGCGGCGCGCGAGGTCGAAATGCGGTAGGCGGCGCGCAGGACGTCCCCGCGGAAATGCCAAAGCCTCTGCGCGGGAATGCTCGCGACGAGCGCGTCGGGCAGCGCGGGAACGCCCAGCATTTCGCATTTGCGTTTCAGCGCGTCAAGGAGCATTCTTGCGCTCTCGCATTTTTCATTTTTTTTCTCAGCAAAAGGCAACATATTATGGCATACAGCATCGGTATCGTAGGCGCGACGGGAGCGGTGGGGCAAGAAATTCTTTCGCTGCTCGCGTCGAGAAATTTTCCCGTCGGGGAACTGCGCCCGCTCGCGTCGGCGCGCAGCGCGGGCAAGACGGTCGATTTCGGCGGGAAGTCCTGGACGATCCGGGAAGCGACGCCGGAGTCGTTCGAGGGTCTGGATTTCGCGATTTTCTCCGCCGGCGGCAGCATTTCCAAGGCGTTGGCGCCGGAAGCGGCGCGGCGCGGCTGCGTCGTCATCGACAACAGCTCGGCGTTCCGCATGGATCCGAACGTTCCGCTGGTCGTTCCCGAAATCAACGCGCACGCGCTTGAGGCGCACAAGGGCATCATCGCGAACCCGAACTGCTCGACGGCGATTGCGCTGATGGGGCTTTACCCGCTGCACAAGGCGTTCGGGCTGAAGCGCTTTTTCGCGTCGACGTATCAGGCGGTCTCGGGAACGGGCGCTGCGGCGATGAAGGAGCTGGAAGACCAGGTGCGCGCGTGGGCGAAAGGCGAGCCGATCGAGAGCGCGGTCTACCCGCATCAGATCGCGTTCAACCTGATTCCGCACGTCGATTCTTTCCTGGAAGACGGCTACACGAAGGAAGAGATGAAGATGCTCAACGAAGGGCGCAAAATCATGGAGCTTCCGGGGCTCGTCTGCACCTGCACCTGCGTGCGCGTTCCCGTGTTCCGCGCGCATTCCATTTCCATCGACGCGGAGTTCGAGCGTCCCGTGGACGTTGCCCGCGCGCGCGAGGCGATCGCGGCGTTCCCGGGCGCGGAAGTCCGCGACGATCCCGCGAACAAGGTCTACCCGATGCCGCTGTTTTATCAGAACAAGGTGAAGTGCGGCGTGGGGCGCATCCGCAAAAACACCGCGTTCGAAAACGGGCTTGCGCTCTGGGTCTGCGGCGACCAGCTCTGGAAGGGCGCCGCGCTCAACGCGATCCAGATCGCCGAAGAAATGGATCGGCGCGGGCTTCTGAAAAAAGCGTGAGGTTTCGCCGCGCGCCGCTCCCGTCTGCCGCGGGAACGCGAAAAAGGAAACGCCGTTCCCGCCGCGGTTCGCGGGAGCGGCGTTTTTTTTTTTGCGGACGCGCCGCGGCCATTTCGTTTCCGCGGCGGCGGCGGAATAAACTTGTCGTTCCCGTGCCGCCGGGCGTAAAATCCTTTTCGTTCCCGCGTCGGGAACGCCTATTCGTTCACGTTCAAACCCTGAATCAACAGCATCATCATCCTATGAAAATCCTCGTCACAGGCGGCGCCGGCTACATCGGCACGCATACGGTCATCGAACTGCTTCAGGCAGGCTATGACGTCACCATCGTCGACAACCTCTACAATTCGCAGGAAGAAGCCGTGAAGCGCGGCGCGGAGCTCGCGGGAAAAACGCCGGAGTTCCACAAGGTCGACCTGCTCGACTTCGCGGCGCTCGAAGAGGTTTTCAAAAAATCGCATTTCGACGCGGTGATTCATTTCGCCGGGCTGAAGGCCGTCGGCGAATCCGTCGCCAAGCCGCTGTTCTATTACCACAACAACATGACGGGAACGTTCAATCTGCTCGCGCTGATGAAAAAATACGGCTGCCGCAACATCGTGTTCTCGTCGTCGGCGACGGTTTACGGCATGCCGGAAAAAGTGCCGCTGGACGAAAGCTGCTCGACGGGAGCGCTCAATCCCTACGGGGCGACGAAGCTCTTCCTCGAGCGCGTGCTCACGGACGTCAAGGCGGCGGAACCGGATCTGGGCGTCATGCTGCTGCGCTACTTCAACCCGGTCGGCGCGCATCCGTCCGGACGCATCGGGGAAAACCCGAACGGCATTCCGAACAACCTCATGCCTTACATCGCGCAGGTCGCCGTCGGGCGTCTGCCTTTCGTGCGCGTGTTCGGGAACGATTATCCGACGAAGGACGGCACGGGCGTGCGCGACTACATTCACGTGGTCGACCTCGCGCGCGGGCATCTCGCCGCGCTCAAGAAGCTCGAACAGGAACCCGGAAAAATTTACACCGTCAATCTCGGCACGGGAACGGGCTATTCCGTCCTCGACATGATTCACGCGTTCTCGAAAGCCTGCGGCAAGGAAATTCCTTACCAGATCGCGCCGCGGCGCCCGGGCGACGCGCCGGAGTGCTACGCCGATCCCTCTTACGCGAAAGAGCTTCTCGGCTGGACGGCGACGCACACGCTCGACGACATGTGCGCTTCCAGCTGGAAATGGCAGTCGATGAACCCGAACGGCTACGAAGGCTGAGCCGCGTTCCCGCTTCTCGGCGGAAAAGCCGCCAAAAAAAAGAAACGTTCCCGCGAAATTCCCGCGGGAACGTTTCTTTTTGCGGTGTCGCCGTGCGTGCGCGGCGACACCGGCGGCATCACGGCGCGGAAAGGAAAAGCCCGACGCTTTGCGAAACGGCGTAGAGCAGCAGCGTTCCCGCGACTTTCGCAAGCAGCGGGTTGCATTCGCGCGGATCCTTGATTTCGCGAAGATTCTTCAGGATTTCCCCTATCGGAATCGGCAGCAGAATCATCGGCAGCAGCACCGTCAGCGCGTCGAAGCCGAACGCGAAGCGCAGCGCGAGCGGCGACAGAAAAATGACCGCGAAGTTGAACGCGAAAAGTTTCCGCGCCCAGGCTTCGCCGAAGCGCACGACCGTCGTGCGCTTGCCCGAACGCTCGTCGGTCGCGCGGTCGCGGATGTTGTTCACGATCAGAATGTTGTCCGCGCCCAAGCCGCACGCGAGCGCCGTCGTCCACAGAAAAGGCGGGAACGTTCCCGCCTGGACGTAGCAGGTGAACGCCACGGCGACGAAGCCGAAGAAAACGACGACGAAAACGTCGCCCAGTCCGTGATAGGACAGCGGGAACGGGCCGGTCGTGTAGGCGAGGCAGGCGAGCAGGCTGATCGCGCCGACGGCGATCATCGCCGCTCCGCCGTAAAAAATCAGGCCGCTGCCGAACAGCGCGGCGAGCGCGAGCGCGACGCCCGTTCCCGCGGCGACTTCCCGCGGCGAAAGCCAGCCGCTCGCCGTCGCCCGCGCGAAACCCGCGCGATCCGCCTTGTCCGTCCCGCGCAGAAAATCTCCGCGGTCGTTGGCGAGGTTGCTGGCGATTTGCGCGAACAGCGCGAACAGCGCGGCGAGCGCCGCGGGAACGGCGCGAAATCCGCCCGCCGCCGCCGCGCAGGCCGAGCCGAGCAGCACCGGCGCGAGCGCGGCGGGCAGCGTTTTCGGACGCGCGGCGAAAAAGAACGCGAGCGCTTTCGGCGGCGTTTTTCCTGCGGGAGCGGCGCGCTTCATTTTTTCGGCTCCGCGGGAACTTTGACGAGCGTGATGTCCTCGCTGACGCAGGATCCGAGCGAGGCGGAGCTTTTGCTCGCCATCGAAAGCACCGGCGGCTCGGGCAGAATCGGGTCAAAGCCGCGTTTGACGCGCTGCGCGTTCATGCGCTGCCACAGCAGGTAATCCAAAATCACGGGATTGGCGCTGAGCCAGAGGCGCTTTTCCGACGCCGTGTATTCCGCGTAAAAATTCGGTCCGCCGATGAACTGGTATTTTTCCAGCGAAAGCAGCGTCAGCTCGAACGTCGCGCGGAATTCGGGAATAGTCGCGATGCTGACGGCGGCGACGGCGGCGTTGGCGGGGTTTTCGAGAAAGCGCCGCTGGTTGCTGACGTTCCAGAGCGTCGCGTTGGCGAGCGCGCCGGAAACGCCCAGCGCCGGGCTGTCCGCCGCGACGGGAAGGCTGATCCAGAAATCCGCGTCGAACATCAGCGGCACGGGCAGGAAGCTTTTGCGGTCGTTTTCGGGAGCGTCCCACGACGTCGCGTCGGGCAAAAACGCTTCGCGCGAAGGCATCGGGTTTTCGTAAAACCATTTTTCGCTGTAGAATTTTCCCGAATCGAGCGCGAGCACGGGCGAGCCTTCCCACGCGTCGTTCCCGCGGCGGAACGGCGGCAGATAGCCGGACTTGCGCAGCGATTTCTCGCTCATGTCGACGAGGAAGACGTTTTCGGGCGCGAAGCCGCGGCGCACGAGCGCTTCGCGCGCGGCGCGGACGAGCGGTTGCGGCGTCGCGAGCCCTTTGCCCGAGGCGGTGAAGATTTTCAGCGCGGCTTTCTTTTTTTCTCCGGGAACGAGGCGCCGCCCGGTCTGTTTTTCGTAAGCGGAAAAAAGCGCTTCGACGGCGGCGGAATAATCGCTTTGCGAAAATCCGTCCAGCGCGCTTTCGAAAAGAAACGCGCGGTGCTTTTCCGGAAATTCCGGCGCGGCGGGAACGGCTTCGGGCCGCGCGGCGGGAACGGCGTTTTCCGCCGGCTGCGCGGGAGCGGTTTCGGCGCCGGCGGGCGAGGGCGAGGCGAGCGGGTCGAACGCCGTGTTGACGCGCCGCACGCCTTCGAGCGGCGTCTCGGCGTCGGCGATTTCCGCCGTCGCGGTCGTTCCCGCGGCGAGGCACAGAGCGGCGACGGCGGCGGCCGCCGCGCGGAATTTTCTCGAAAAGGAAAAACTCATCGCCTCATTCTGCGCGGGGAGAGGCGGGAACGCAAGGGCAACAATTTTCCCGCGTGCGCGCGGGCGCGTTTTTGCTTTGCGCGCGACGGCGGGTTTTCCGTAAAATGCGCTCCGATTATGATGAAAAAGAAAAGCACACCGCTCCTCCTCGCGCTGCTGGCGACGGCGCCGTTTTTCGCTTCCTGCGGACAGAAGGACGCCGCTCCCGAGGTCAACTCCTTCGTTCCCCCCGCGACTTCCGCGGCGAAGCATGTTCCCGCGACGCCCGACTACGCCGCGCATCCGTTCCTCGATCCCTCGCTGAACATCGCGTGGTCGCGGCTGACGCCGGACAAAATCGTTCCCGACATGCGCATCGCGCTGGCGCGCGCCCGCGCGAACATCGAAGCGATCGCGTCGCTGCCGACGGACGATCCCTCCGCGCTGACCTACGAAAACACCGTGGGCGCGCTTTGGGACAACGCGGCGGAATTCGACTTCGTTTGGGGAAAAGTCACGCATCTCGAAAACGTGAAGATGTCCGACGCCTTTCGCGAGGCCTACGCCGAAATTCTCCCGGAAGTCAGCGAATACGAAACGAAGACAGGGCTTAATCCGCGCCTGTGGAACGTGATTAAAGCTTACGCGGAAACGGACGAAGCCAAGAACCTTCCGCCGCAGAAGGCGCGCTATCTGAAGAAAGTCGTCGACGGTTTCCGCGACGGCGGCGCCGACCTTCCGCCGGAACAGAAGAAGGAGCTGACGGAAATTTCGCGGGAACTCACGACGATCACGCAGGAGTTTTCTCAGAACGTGCTCGACGCGACGAACGCCTACCGCAAAGTCGTCACGGACGAGGCTCTGCTTGCCGGGCTGCCGGCGTCCGACAAGGCCGCCGCGCTGGAAGCGGCGAAAAAAGCGGGTTTGGCGACGGACGAGAAGCCCGCGTGGCTGTTCACGCTGCAGCAGACGTCGTTCGGTCCCGCGCTCAAATATCTCGAAAACGAGGCGCTGCGCAAAGAAATTTGGGAGGCGACGAACGCGATCTGCGTCGGCGGCGAATTCGACAACGCGCAGCTCATGCGGCGCATCATCGAGCTGCGGCAGCGCGAAGCCGAAATTCTCGGCGAAAAGAATTTTTCCGATCTCGTGCTGAAGCGACGCATGGCGAAGAACGGCGAAACGGCGCTCGCGTTCGTCGACGGGCTTCACAAGAGCACGAAGCCGGCGTTCGACCGCGAATACGCCGAACTGAAAGCGTTCCGCAAAGCGAACGATCCCGCCTGGGACGGCGGCGATTTCGAGCCGTGGAATCTCGCTTTCTGGACGGAAAAAATGCGCCGCGCGCACTACGATTTCGACGCCGACGCCGTGAAGCCGTATTTCCCGATGGACAGCGTGATGGCGGGGCTGTTCGCGCTGACGGAAAAGCTCTACAACGTCCGCATCGTCGAAGAGCCGACCGTTTACGTCGAGCCCGGTTCCGAAACGACGCCCGCCGTCCTCCGCTTCAGCGGGTCCGAATCCTGGAAAACCGCTCCCGCGGGGGTAACGGAAGTCTGGCATCCGGACGTGAAATTCTATTCGCTCTACGACAAAGAGACGGGCATGAAGCTCGGCATTTTCTACACCGACTGGTATCCGCGCGAGTCCAAGCGCTCCGGCGCGTGGATGAATCCCTGCTTCGCCGGCGATCGTTCCCGCGGCGAGCCCAACTACGGCCTGGTCTGCGGGAACATGACCGCTCCCGTGGGCGACGAGCCCGCGCTGCTCACGCACTACGACGTCGAGACGATTTTCCACGAATTCGGCCACCTGATGCATCACCTGCTCGGCTGGACGGAAGTTCCCGCGCTGAACGGCACGAGCGTCGCGTGGGACTTCGTCGAACTGCCTTCGCAGCTCAACGAAAACTGGACCTGGGAGCCCGAAGTGCTCGCGACTTTCGCGAAGCATTACAAGACGGGCGAGCCGCTCCCGCAGGATTTGCTCGAAAAAATGATCCGCGCGCGGAATTTCCAGGCGGCTTATCAGCAGATGCGCCAGCTCAGCTTCGCCTACACGGATCTGTATCTGCACATCAACGCGGAAAAAGCGCTTGAGAGCGGGAAGCCGCTCAACGACATCGGCATCGAAATCACGGAAGATTATTCCTGGAAGCAGACGCCGACGCCGAACACGAACCTGAACCGCCTCACGCACATCTTCCGCTCGCCCGTCGGCTACGCTTCGGGCTACTATTCCTACAAATGGGCGGAAGCGCTCGAGGCCGACGCGTTCTTCTCCGTGTTCCGCAATCCCGACGGTTCGCTCAACTACGGCAAAGGCATGGACTATCGCCGGAAAATCCTCGAAAAGGGCGACACGGAAGACGCGGCCGACCTTTTCCGCGACTTCGTCGGACGCGATCCCGACTGGAACGCCATCAACGTTCTTCACGGCATCAGCAAGTAAAAAAAAGACGGGCACGGCGCGCTTCCGCCGTTCCCGGGAAAAGCGCTCAAAGCGCGTTCCCGCCGCATCCGGCGCGGGAGCGCGCTTTTCTTTTGACGTTCCCGCGCGGCGGCGACATCATGCCTTTCGTCATGAGGAAAAAATACCCCTTTCCCAAGCCCGCCGCGCGTTCCCGCCGCGCGAAAATCGCCGTCGCCGCGCTGTGCGTCTTTTCCGGCGTTCCCGCGCTTTTCGCCGAAAGAACGCAGTTCACGCCGTATTCTTCCGACGACGGACGCTACGGAGAAATCACGGTGAATCCGTGGTACGGGGACAAGGAATTGAGCGGAGGGATGACTTCCGTCGGCGGGACCTTTCTCGTCCGATTCGGCGAATACATCGTGTACGGCGGCGACTCCAGCTATGACAGTCCCCGCACCAAGCTGCAGTTCGATTCGAAGGCGAACAGCGCGTTTCTCCAAAAATTCTCCGACAGCGTGATGCGCGCCTTGAACACGGTCGAGTCGACTTTCGCGAACAAGGCGACGACGCCGATTCTGATAAACTGCACGTTCGCCGTCCGGAAAAACAGAGCCGGCGCCGCCGCGAACCCGAACCTTTACCGCAGCAGCTACAAAACGACGTGGACGGAGAGCGATTTCGGCGGGAAATACGCGGGAACGTCCGCCTACATCAACGACGTGGAGATGATTTACAAATACGGCGACAGCCGTTCTTTCGCCAATTGCGCGGTGGATTTCACCTTTTACGCGCAGAGCATGTCGGCGTTTTCGGACAAAGGAAACCTTTTCTACGCGGAAGAGGATCCGTCCGGCTACGCCAACGGAGAATACGACGTCGAAACGATCACGCTGCACGAGCTCGGGCACGCGCTGGGCTTTCAGAGGAACGCGACGGCGGGCGGCGCGGACGGAAAATCTTCGCTCGAGCTGATGACGGTTTCGCAGGAATCGTCGCTCCCGGGCGGCGGAACGGAGTGGTTTTTCGAGGGCGAGACGGCGACGTTCGTCAACGGCGGCGAGCGCGTGGAGTTCATGCCCGGCTCGGGAAATTTCGATCCGCATGTCCGAAGCCCGGCGGGCGACCTGATGGCGGACGGCACTTACAACCCCGGCGTCGCGCGGGAATATTCGCTGCTCGACCTCGCGGTTTTCCAGGATCTGGGTTGGGCGCTGAGCGAACCGATTCCCGCCGTTCCCGA
>DVOG01000020.1 GCA_018713755.1 Candidatus Spyradosoma merdigallinarum
GGGCATTTTTTCCCGCCGAGCGATCCCGCCTGCGCCGGCATGGATTCGCTGAAAATCGTCGCCCGCGCCGCGGAGGAAGCGTCGCGCCTCGGCTGGCGCGTCGGCAACGTCGACGCGTCCGTCATCGCCGAGCGGCCGAAAATCGGGAAATACGTTCCCGCGATGCGCGAAAAGCTCGGCGCGGCGCTCGGCGTTCCCGCCTCCCGCGTCGGCGTGAAGGCGACGACGAACGAAAAGCTCGGTTCGCTCGGCGCGGGCGAAGGCATCGCCGTTCACGCGGTTTGCCTGCTTTTGAAAAAATGATTCGGAAAAAATGAAAATGCGTTTCCTGCTCCTTCTTTTTCTTGCCGGAACCTTTGCTGCGGGAACGTCCGCCGCCGAAGCGGAACCGGCGCTCCCGCCGGAAAACGAGCGCGTCGTCGTCGTCGCCAACGCGGACGATCCCGAGTCGCTCGACGTCGCCGCGCACTACATGCGCGCGCGCGGCGTCCCCGCGGAAAATCTCGTCGCGCTGCCGATGCCGCGCGCCGAAACCGTTTCCTGGGCGGAATTTTCGGAAAAGGTCTTTTCCCCGCTGCGGCGGGAACTGACGCGGCGCGGGCTGATCGACGGCTTCGTTCCCGAGGGCGTTCCCGCCGACGCGTTCGGGCGCGCGCCGCTCGCGTTCCCGCAGGATTTCGACCCGGAAAACGCGAGAAATGCGGAAAAGATTTCCTACGTCGTGCTTTGCCGCGGCGTGCCGCTGCGCATCGCGAACGACGCGTCCAAACTTCCGCCGCTCCCGCCGAAAACCTCGCCGGATGCGCCGGCGCGCAAGCGCGGCCCGCTGGAAGTCAACTGCGCGTCCGTCGACAGCGAAATCGCGCTCGTCGGCGTTCCCGACACGGAGGCGAACGGCGTCGTCGTCAATCCGCATTACAAGGGAAATCTCGAGAAGCCCGCCGCGGGGCGGAAGCTTTTTCTGCGCGTCGCGCGGCTTGACGGCGTCACGGCGGCGGACGCGCGCGCGCTGGTCGACAACGCGATTGCCGCGGAAAAGTCCGGGCTGCTCGGCCGCGCCTACGTCGACATCGGCGGGCCGCACAAGCAGGGCGACCGCTGGCTCGAGGAATGCGCGGAAAAGACGCGCGCGCTCGGCTTCGACACGAGCGTCGAGCGTTCCCGCGCGCTGATGGGCGCGGCGGCGCGCTACGACGCTCCCGCGCTGTATTTCGGCTGGTATTCCGGGAACGTCGGCGGATTTTTTCTCGACCCGAACTTCCGCTTTCCTCCGGGCGCGGCGGCGATTCACATTCACAGTTTTTCCGCGACGTCGATGCGTTCGAAAACCGCGTGGACGCCGGCGCTCGTCGCCCGCGGCGTCACGGCGACCGTCGGGAACGTCTACGAGCCGTATTTGGGCATGACGCACCTGCCGCATTACTTTCTCGAGGCGCTCGCCGCGGGAGAAACGGCGGGCGCGGCGGCGGCGTACGCGATTCCCGTGCTGAGCTGGCAGGGCGTTTTCGTCGGCGATCCGCTTTATCGGCCGTTCGCCAAGCCGCTTGCGGCGCAGATGTCCGACGCGCTGCGGGCGCCGACGCGCTTTTCTCAATACGCGTTTCTGCGCGCGGCGAATCTCGCGGAGAACGAGGGCGATCCCGCGAAGGCGCGGCGCATTCTGAGAAACGCGGAAATGTTCGCGCCCGGGCTCGCGCTGAATTTTCTGCTCGCGCAGAAGGAAGTCGCGGAAAAAGGCGCGTGTTCCCGCCGCGTTTCCGTGCGCGTTCCCGAGCTCGAAAATCCCGGGCTGATGTTCGAGGCCGCGCGCCTGCTCGCGAAATCCGGACGCGCCGACGACGCGCTGAAAATTTATTCCGATCTTCTCGACCGCAATCTCGTTCCCGCCGCGGCGCGCGTCAAAGTGCTGCGCGAGGCCTGCGACTTCGCGCGTTCCCGCGGGAATGCCGCCGAGCTTGCCGTCTGGTATCCGGAGCTTGAACGGCTCACCGCGCCGAAAGCGAAAAAGGAAGGAGCGGGGAAAAAATGAGAGCCGTCGTTCAGCGCGTCAGCCGCGCTTCGGTGGAAATCGACGGGAACGTCGTCGGCGAAATCGGCGCGGGGATGCTTGTGCTGCTCGGCGCGGAAACCGGCGATTCCGAGCGCGACGTCGCATGGCTCGCTTCGCGGCTCGCCCGCGCGCGCATTTTCGACGACGGCGCGGGAAAGATGAATCTTTCCGTGCGCGACGTCGGCGGGAACGCGCTCGTCGTCAGCCAGTTCACGCTTTTCGGCACGATGAAAAAGGGCTCGCGCCCCTCGTTCAGCCGTGCCGCCGTTCCCGCGGACGCCGAGCCGCTTTACGAAAAATTCGTCGCCGCGCTTTCCGCGGAAATCGGCAAGCCGACTCCGACGGGGCGCTTCGGCGCGATGATGAACGTCGCGCTCGTCAACGACGGTCCCGTGACGCTCGTCTTCGATTCCCGCGTTCCCGAATTCTGAGAAAAAAGCTCAGAGCGCGCGGATGCCGTCGCAGAGGACGCGCGCGGTTTTTTCGAGCGCCGCCTCGTCGTGCGCCGTCGAAATGAAGCACGATTCGTAAGGCGAGGGCGGAAGGAACACGCCGTTTTCGAGCGCGAAGCGGAAAAGCTTTTTCGCCTTTTCGGGATCGGAGCGCGTCGCGTCTTCGAGGTCGCGCACGGGCTTTTCGCTGAAAAAGAGCGAAAACATGCCGCCGCAGCGCGGGACCTGCAGCGCGACTCCGCGTTCCCGCGCGGCGCGTTCCAGCTCGCCCGCGAGCGCTTCGCCGAAAGCGGAAAGCCGCGCGTAGACGTCTTTTTCGCGCAGCAGCTTTTCGACCGCCGCGATTCCCGCCGCGAGCGCGACCGGATGCCCGCAGAACGTTCCCGCCTGATAGACGCCGCCGAGCGGCGCGACGCTGTCCATGATGTCCGCGCGCCCGCCGAAGGCCCCGACGGGCAACCCGCCGCCGATGATTTTTCCGAGGCAGACCAAATCCGGCCGCACGCCGTGGACGCCCATCGTTCCCTGCAGGGAAACGCGGAAGCCCGTCATCACTTCGTCGAAAATCAGCAGCGCGCCGGCGTTTTTCGTCAATTCCCGCAGCTTTTCCAGAAAGCCGGGAACGGGCATGATGAAGCCGATGTTCCCGAGGAAGGGTTCGACGATGACCGCGGCGATTTCGTTCCCGCGCGCGGCGAAAAGCGCTTCCGCCGCGCCGACATCGTTGTAGGGCAGCACGAAGGTGTCCGCCGCCGTTCCCGCCGTCACGCCGAGGCTGTCCGGTCGGCCGAACGTCATCGCTCCCGACCCGGCCTTGACGAGCAGCGCGTCGACGTGCCCGTGGTAGCCGCCCGCGAACTTCACGATTTTGTCGCGCCGCGTGAAGCCGCGCGCGAGCCGCAGCGCCGACATCGTCGCTTCCGTGCCGGAATTCGTCATGCGCACTTTTTCTACGGCGGGAACGACGCTCGCGAGCAGCTCCGCCATGCGCACTTCGTCAGGGGCGTTCGTCCCGAAGCCCAGCCCGCGGTCGACCGCCGCGTGCACGGCGGCGCGGATTTCGGCGTCGTTGTGCCCGAAAATCGCCGGTCCCCAGGTCAGCACGTAATCGATGAACTCGTTCCCGTCGGGCGTCCGCAGGCGACAGCCGTCCGCGGACTGCGTGTAAAACGGTTCCATGCCGACGTTGCGGAACGCGCGCACGGGAGAATTGACGCCGCCGGGAATCACCTTCTGCGCGCGCGCGAAAAGTTTCGAGGAAACGGGAAAAAGCTCTGCCATTTTTGTTCGCCTTGTAAAAAAAAGAATGCGGGGAATTGAACGGCGGGAACGCGCGCTTTTCAAGCCTTGAAGTTGCGTTCCGCACGGGAACGGATAGGATTTCCCGCATGGAGAATTTTCGACCGCTCATCTTTTCCGAGACGAAGGAAACGCTCGCCGCGGCGCTGGAGGCGCAGGGCGAGAAGGCGTTCCGCGCCGCGCAGATTCTCGACTGGATTTACAAAAAACGCGCCTCCTCGTTTGAGGAGATGACGAACCTGCCCGCGGGAACGCGCGCGCGGCTCGCGGAAATTTACGATTTCGCGCCGGCGGAACTCGTCGCGAAAAGCGAACAGGCGGGCGACGCCACGGAGAAATTTCTGCTGCGCATGCGCGACGGCGCGCTCGTCGAATGCGTGGTGCTGCGCGCGCCGCAGGAAAACGCCGCCGAAGCGCGTTCCCGCAAAACGGTCTGCATCTCGACGCAGGTCGGCTGCGCGCAGGGCTGCCGCTTTTGCGCGAGCGGGCTCTCCGGGTGGAAGCGCAACCTCGACGCCGGGGAAATCGTCGCGCAGCTGATGTTCGTCTGCCGGGAATGCGCCGACAAAGGAACGCGTGAAACCGGCTTCACCGATTTCGACAACATCGTCGTCATGGGCATGGGCGAGCCGCTGATGAACTGCGAGGCGACGATGCGCGCGCTGCGCATCGCGAACGCGCCCTGGGGCTTGGGCGTCGGCGCGCGGCGCATCACGATTTCCACGAGCGGAGTCGTGCCGAAAATCCGCGAGCTCGCGGACGACCCGATGCAGTTCCGCCTCGCGATCAGCCTGCACGGCGCGACGGACGAGGTGCGCTCCCGCATCATGCCCGTGAACAGGAAATATCCGCTCGCGCAGCTCATTCCCGCGGCGAAGGAATTTTCCGAAAAGCACGGACGCATGATCACGCTCGAATTCATCCTGATCGAAGACGTGAACGATTCTCTCGAACAGGCGCGGAAACTCGCGGAAATCGCGCGTGAACTCCACGCGCACGTGAACCTCATTCCCTACAACGCGGTCGAAGGGCTTCCGTGGAAGCGCCCGTCGGGAAACCGCCAGATGCAGTTTCTGAAAGTGCTGCAGGAACGCCGCGTTCCCGCGACGCTGCGCCGCGAAAAAGGAGCCGGCATCGACGCCGCCTGCGGCCAGCTTCGCCTGCGCAACATCGACAAGGAAACGGCCTGACGGCGGGAACGCGCCGTTCCCGTCGGGGACGGCGGCGATTTTCTTCCGCGGGAGAAAAGGGCGGCGGGAAGTCGCTCAGGCGCGGGAGTTCTTCAGCGCGCGGGCGATTTCGAGCGCGATCCTGCGGTGCGCGGGGCTCGCGCGCAGGCGCGCCGAGGATTCGTAGGCGGATTTCAGCTCGGAAATCATGCGCTCCGCCGCGGCGCGTTCCCGCGCCGTTTCCGGTGCCGCGTTTCCTTCCGGCTTCGTTTCGGGCGTTTTTTCCGTTTCGTCGTTCATGCCGTCAGCTCCTTGAAGTTTTCGTCGCGGGAAAGCGTTTCCCGCAGGCGTTTCGTGATGCGGTGCACCGCGTTGTTGACGACGTTCGGCGACACGCCGAGCTCGCTCACGACGCGTTCGACCGGCAGCCCTTCGAGCTTCACCATCTCGAAGGCGACGCAGGTGTTCGGCGCGAATTCGCCGCGGATGCACGTGTAGGCGTCGAGCAGAATCGCGCGGCGGAACGCGCGCAGCTCCTCGGCTTCGAGCTGCTCGGTCTCGCTCGTCCCGCTTTCCGCCGCCGCGCTTTCCGCGCGGGAGCGGGCGTCGCCCTCGTCGTCGTCGAGCGATTCCGCGGGCGCGCCGCCGTTTTTGCGCAGGAAATCGACGACGCGACGGTCGCACACCGTCTTCAGAAAAAAGCGGAAGCGGGATTTCTCCGCGTCGTAGCGGCGCGCGGCGAAGATTTCGTTGAGCGAGATCACGACGTCGGCGATCACGTCGTCCGTCACGCTCGCGGGAACGCCGTAGAGGCCGCGCCGGTAAAAGGAGTTGCACACCATCACCTTGATCGTCGCGTGATAGATGTCGAAAAAATCCCGCCACGCGCCGTTCCACGCCGCGTTCTGTTCGGGCGCGATCAGCTTTTCGAGGACGGTCTTCGGTGTCTGCGGAAATTCCATCTGAAAGATACATTCGCGGGAAGGCGCGCAAAATCACGGTTCGACGCCGAGTTTTTTCGCCTGCGCGAGACTTTTCGCGACGTAGTCGCGGTAGGCGGAATCGTCGGCGAGCTCGCGCTCATTGTACGCGAGGACTTCTCTCAGATTCACGAGGCTTTCCCGCGCGCTCCTCACGTTGTAAGGCAGACTCCGGTCGTTCGCGGCGCGGGCGCGGATTTCGTCGTCGGAGAGGCGCGCGAGCGCGAGTTGTTCCGCGATGATCTTCTTCGTGTTTTCGAGCATCTCCCGGCGGCTTTCCCGCCAGGCCGCGCGGCTGTACACATAGATTCCTCGCGTCTCGTCGCGCAGTCCCTCGGCGGAAATTTTCT
>DVOG01000144.1 GCA_018713755.1 Candidatus Spyradosoma merdigallinarum
CAGCGAGAACACGGGAACGTCGCTGCCGGGCGGCGTGAGCTCCAGCGCGAGGTCGGACACCGTGAGCAGCATCGTCACGATGACGAGCATCGACGTCGTCCAAATCGGGAACGGCTCAAGAATCCAAAACAACGCAGCAAGGACGAAGATCGCGATGACGCGGATTTCGACGGCGCTGAGCACGACGCCGAATGATTCATACGGCAAGAACAGGCATCCGGCGGCAATCGCCAGCGCCGTCAGCGCTTTCAAGGCTTTGACTTTGGTCATATCTTTCAGAAATGAAAAAAGAAAAAATCGACGGGAACAGCGCCTTCCCGCCAGAAAAAAAGCCGTTCCCCGGCGGATTTTTCCGAAGGGGAACGGTTTTTCCCGAGAACGAACCCGGATTCAGCGGTTTTCCGGGACGACGGAGCCCATGCCCGGCATGCCCGTTTCCCAGTCTTTCGGACCGCCGGTTCCGGAAAGCCCGGAATCCGTCGGGCGAGCCGTTTCCACGCAAGAGGCGAAAAGCAGCGCGAAAAGCGAAAGGAGAAAAACTTTCCCGAAGAAATGCAGCTTCATCGGCGGATTATTTCGCTTTCTTGATCAGCGCCGGAATCACCTTGACGTACGTGCCGTCCGCGAGCTTGCCGATTTGCGCGCCGGGAACGAGCGCGAGCGTCGATTTGCTCGTGCGGGACTCCGTGATGCGGGCCTCGGCGACGCGTTCGCCGTCCACTTCAAGCACGACCTGCGAGCCGGGAACGATCAGCGGATTTTCCGAGCCGACGCCGACGACGAGCTGACCGCGAGCATGGTCGAGCAGCACGACGCGGGAAAGCACGTATTCCGGTTCGAATTCGACGACGACGCCGCCTTCCGCTTTCGCGTAAAGGTCAACCGGGAATTCCGACGGAACGGCCTCGCCGCGCTGGATCACCCAATTGCGGAAACGCGCGTAGCGCTGTCCCGCGGAGACTTTCGTCTTCTGCAGTTCTTCGATTTCGGCGAGCTTCTGGTCGTATTCTTCTTTGGAATACATGTTGCTCTTTTCTTCCGTCAGCTGAGCGACGCGCTCTTTTTCGGAACGGAGCTGGCTTTCGAGGTCGCTGACTTTCCCGTTGAGGTCGCTGACTTCGGCGGAAAGCGCTTCCTTGTCGCGCGTAAGCTGATTCGCCTCTTCCGTCTTGGTGTCGAGATCCGCTTTCAGACCGTCAATCTCGTCGTTTTTCTGAGCGATCGTGTTCTTCTGGGAAGCGATCGTCTTTTCGTTGCGTTCCTTCGTGTCGCGCAAATCGAAAACTTCTTCGGCGACCGCGTTCGTGCGTTCGACGCGATCCCGCAGCGTAGTGGTGTTCACGTTGCGCACCTGGTCAAGCGGCTTCGTCTTCACGAAGGCGTTTTCCATTTCGCCTCGAATCATGAAAAACAGCGCGATGGCGCCGGCGGCGGCGAGAACGGCGACGATGCGCAGCACGAGAGAAACTTTTTTGTTCATCGTAAACGGGGTTAATTTTTATAACTGAAAGCGGAGTTGCAATACGGGGTTTCGGTCTGCCGCTGAATGCGTTTTGAGGGACTCAGCGCCAGATGTTGGCAAAGTTTAAATACTAATTCGGGATCCGTTTCAAGCCCTAATTTCTCGGAAAGCGCTTCCGCCGTGAATTTTTCCGGCGCGTTCGCCTTCAGGAATTCCGCGATGCGGACCTGCAGTTTAAGGATGCCCGCCGCCGCCTTTTTCCCGGCTTCGACGCCCGGCTGGTGATACGCGTTGATGCCGATGAACGAAGCGTAGAAACCGACGGCGCGCTCGAACAGCGCGATCAGCGCGCCCACGCTCCGCGGCGACACTTCGTCGACGGTCAGCGTCACGGACGCGCGCCCTTTTTCCGTCAGCGCCTCGCGCGTTCCGAGCAGGAACCCTTCGAGATAATCGCCCGCGGAAACGCCCGGCTCGACCTCGACGCTTTCGCCTTCGCGATCCCGCAGCACTTCGATGAACGTCGCGAAGAAATTGGGAACGCCTTCGCGGAGCTGCTGGATATACGCGTGCTGGTCGGTCGAGCCCTTGTTCCCGTAAACGGAAATGCCCTGATTGACGACGTTCCCGGCAAGGTCTTTCTCCTTGCCGAGCGATTCCATGATCAGCTGCTGCAGGTAGCGCGCGAAAAGAATCAGGCGGTCTTTGTAAGGAAGAATCACCATGTCCTTCGAGCCTTTGCCGTCCGTCAGAAAATACCAGGAAAGCGCCAGAAGCGCGGACGGATTTTCCGTCGCTTCGCGGGAACGCGTCTGCGCGTCCATCGCGGCCGCTCCCGCGAGCAGTTCCCGAACGTCGATGCCCTGCAGCGCGGCGGGCAGCAGCCCGACTGCCGCCGTCTCGCTCGTTCTGCCGCCGACCCAGTCCCACATCGGGAAGCGTTCGAGGAAGCCGCGCGCCTCAGCCGTCTTGTCGAGCTGCGATCCCGCGCCCGTCACGGCAACGGCGTGCTTCGCGAAATCGAGCCCCGCCGCCGCGTACTGCGCTTCGGTTTCGATCATCGCGTTGCGCGGCTCCGGCGTGCTGCCGGATTTCGACGTCACGACGCAAAGCGTTTCGCCGAGCTTGCCTTTCAGCTCCGCGAAAACGACGTCGAAGCCGTCCGCGTCCGTGTTGTCGAGGAAAAAGACTTTCATCTTGTCGCGGCCGGGCATGCCCAGCGCGGAAGAGACGAACTGCGGGCCGAGCGCGCTCCCGCCGATGCCGATGCAGAGCAAATTCTTGAACGCGCCGGCGCTCCCGCGGATTTCCCCCGCATGGATTTTTTTCGCGAAAGCCTCGATGCGGTCGAGCGTTCCCGCGATTTCCGCCGTCAGCTCCGGCGTCGGCGCGAGCTCAGGCGCGCGCAGCCAGTAGTGCCCGACCATGCGGTTTTCGTCGGGATTGGCGATCGCGCCTTTTTCGAGCTTCTCCATCGCGTCGAACGCCGCGGACAGCATCGGTTCCGCCGCGGCGACGTAGCCGGCGGGGAAACCGACGCGGCTCAAATCGATGGAAAAATTCAGCGCGTCGAACGCGAAAAAGTTCCGTTTGAAATTCTCCCAGCTCATCTCGTCTGCCTTTCCGAAAAAATCATTTCGCGGGAGCATTCCCCGCAAGCGCTTCCGCCGAGGATTCCTGAGCGGGAGCCGCGTCCGTCGCCGGGGTTCCGGCGGGCGCCTGCTCCGCGGGAACGATCGCCGACGCGGGAACGCCGGCGGGCTCCGCCGCGGCTTCCGGCGCCGTCTGCGCGGGAGCGGCCTCCTCAAGCTTCAGTCCTTCGCCTTCTCCTTGGTCTTTCGAACCGAGAAACGCGAGGTAAAGCGCCGCGCACAGGATGAAGAACCCGGCGATGAAAATCACCGTCGCCTTGGAAAGCACGCCCGCCGCTTCGCCGCCGAAAACGCTTTCCGACGTCGCGCCGCCGAGCGCCGAGCCCATGCCGGCGTTCGCGCTCGGCTTCTGCATCAACACGAAGAGAACGACCAGCACGCAGACGAAAGCGAGCACGGTCAGCGCACCGTAAATAAGAATACTGCTCATAAATGCTGCAAAGGAAAGCCGGTATTAAACGCGCGGCGAGCACGCCATGCAAGCGCGGAATGCGTTCCCGCGCGGAAAAACGCCCGCCTCAGAGCAAATCCGCGAGCGTCGCCGCCAGCATCCACGCGAAAACTCCCGTGCAGTAAAGCAGCTTGACGGCCGTCGCCGCCAGCGCGCCGATCAGCGTGCCCCAGCCGGCGCGCGCGCCTTCCCGCCACCCGCGCCCGCCGAGAAGCTCTCCGACAAGCGCCCCGACGATCGGTCCGACGGCCAGCCCGATCAGCATCCCGATGAAACCGCCCAGCGGCGAAAAAACGACGGGACCGGCGATCGCGCCGACAAGCGCGCCGATCCCGCCGCGCCAAGTCGCGCCGAATTTCGCCGCGCCCCACCAGCTCGAAAGAAAATCGAACGCCAGCGCAAGCAGCGCGAGAATGCCGCTCGCGACGAGCGTTCCCGCGCCGATGAACGGCAGCGCCTCTTCCGGCGGCGCTTTCGAAAACGCGAAGTAGACGAACGGACCCGCCCACGCGACGATCGGCCCCGGCAGACCCGGAAGAAACACGAAGGCGCAGCCGAGCAGAATCAGGACGAACGCGACGGAAATCAAAGCGGCTTCCATTTCGTCTACTCCTCCGAAAAAAGCGTCGTTCCCGCGCTCAGCGCAGTTCCCGCGAGGCGGCGTCAAGCAGCTCCGTCGCGCGGAGCGTCTGCGCCTCGTGCGCGTTCCCGCCGCCGTTTTCGACGGTGAACGTCTCCGCCAGATACGCGTCCAGGCGCGCGACGGCGTCTTTCAGCGCCGGCGCCGCGTCCGCCCGCGCCGCGGCTTCGCGCAGGATGCGGATTTTTTCGAAATCCTCCAAACCGTCGCGCAGCCGTTCCAGCCGCATCGAGCTGAGGTTTTCCGGATAAATCAGAAAACAGTCGCCCGCCGGCCAATTCCCGAACGCGGTCGTCTCGAAAGGATTTGCGTTCCAGGAATTGTAGGCCCAGCGCAGGAAGCCGTCGAAGCGGTTCGCCGCGGCGTAAAGGCCGAGCCAATGCGCCTCCGCGGGAGCGCTGTGCAGAAACGTGTTCGGCCGCGCCGGATGCACGCAGACGTAGAACGTCGTCTTTTTGCCCTCCGCGCGGCGCTTTTCCGCGAGCGCGGGAACGTCGCCGCCGGAATGCGTGAAAATCGGCGAAACGTCGTAAACGTGCGCGCTCATCTTCGTCGGATGATTGTTCGCGGAGACGATTTTCAGCTCCGGCGCGCAGCGCGCGAGAACTCTGCGGGCGGCGTCGAGCTGCGCGTCGGGGCGTTCGTCCATCGCGATGCAGGTTTTTTCCAGCCAGCCCTTCGCCTTCAGATGCTTTCTGAAATCGGTCAGAAACGCGCCCCAGACGGCATCGAAATCCGGCGAAGCGATGTCCATCGCCAGCGTTTTCCGCGTTCCCGTCGCTTCGTCGAAATAGCCGATTTTCATCGACCACGGGAGCATCGAGTAGCAGGAAATCTGTTCCGCGATGCCGATGTCGTTCATCATGAAGCCGACCCACGCGTCGAACGCGGAATAGTCGAATTTCCACGAGCCGTCCTTCGCCTTCGTCCATTTCACCATGGACTCCCAGTCGTCGAAGGTCTGATGACTCCACGGCTCTTCGATGATGGAACACGTGACGGCTTTCTGCCCGAGGTCGCGCAGGCGCGTCATCGGCGGCACGAGCGCCTTGAAATGCGCCTCGGACCACAGCGGCGTTCCCGTCCAGCGGGCGACGGCCTGCGGGTGCTGCCACAAATCGAGATGAATTTTCCGCCGCTCCGGCGGCGGGAGCGTCGCCGGAAGCACCCGCAAGCGCAGCGGCGCCGTTTTCTTTCCGTCCGCGAAAACGGAAAACGAGCCCGCATAGAGTCCGGGAGCGGCGTCGCGCGGAATTTCGACGGAAACGAGGAACTCGCTCAGCGTTCCCGCCGGCACGGAAACCGGCGTTCCCGCGGGATCGACGATGTCCGCGAACAGCTCTCCTCCGCGCCCGACGGCCCAGCGCACGGGCGAAACCTCGGCCTCGATTTTCCCGCCCTTCCCGTCGGAAAGCGCGATTTTCCCGGCGCAGCGGATTTTCCGCTCTTTTCCCCCGCTCCAAACGCCGAAGCGGAAATTCGCCGTTTCCCCGCGCCAAGCGGAAAGCGGCCGGGAAGACGGGCGGACGGCCTCCGGCGCGGCGGAATCGCGGGCGAATCGAGCGAACGGCTCAAGCGCGCGGAGCTGCGCGGGGCCGCGCGCGGCGGAATCGGAAGACTCCGCTCCCGCGACGGAAGAAACGAAGGAGAAAACCGCGGCGGCGGCAAGCAGGACGAGTTTTTTCATAGGGCAAAAGAAAAAGGGGCAGAAGAAGAAATTCGGCAGTTCAGGAAGAAGGCGCGTTCCCGCCGCGGCGGACGCGGCTCGAGTAAAGCGGCTCCGTGTCCGGATTCGGCGCGATGAGCTGCGGCGGAAGCACGGAAGAGTCCGCGCGCGAAACGCCGCCGCGCGGGACGTCGGCTGGAACGGCGCCGGCGCCGCGCTCCGTCGACGAAAAAACGACGAAGAGAAAGAGAACCCAGAGCGTGAACGCGATCTGCAGTCCCCACGACAAAAGAAATCTCCGCGCCTTGTCGCGCAGGCTGATCTTTTTCTGTTCCATCGGTAAAAAATCCGTTGCGGGTGGAGGCGCGCGTCAGAATTCCGGCACGGCGAAGCCGCCCGCGGGAGCGTCTTCTGCGCCCTTTTCGCTTTCTTCTTTCTCAAGCGCGTCCAAAGAAAGAACCGCGCGCATTTTTTCGACGTAGCGGGATCGCGGCAGCAGCGCGGCGACGCGCTCGAGCTTCGCGGACGCGTCCTCGACGCCCTGCGGGAACGCGCGCAGGATTTCGGCGCTCAGCAGCAGCGCGGGAGCGTTGAACGGACGCATGGCGTCGGCGCGCTCCGCGTCGGCGCGGGCAGCGGCGAAATCTCCGGCGGTCATTTCCGCGACGGCGCGCATTTGGAAAAACCGCGGCACGGCTTCGGAGCACGCCAGCGCGCGGTCCGCGGCGAAACGGACGCCTCCGGCGTATTTCGCGGAGTTCTCCGGATCGCGCTGGCAGTCGAAGGCGAACTTTTCCGACCAGGCGCACCAGGCGTCGCCGTGGTCGGGACATTTGCGGAGCGCGGCCTGCAGGAGCGTTCCCGCGCGTTCGAGCTTCGAAAAATCCGGCGGCATTTCCGCCGGGAGCCCCGTATCCGCATCCGCGAAAAAGGCGCTCAGCGCTTCCTGCCCGCGCCGAAAATCCGCCTCCGCGCTGAAAACGGGCAGAAAGCAGAACAGCAGCACGGCGGGAACCGCGAACGAAAGCGGCAGCAAAAGATGCCGGCGCGGGCCCTCGAGCGCGACGGTCTTCCGCTTGCCGAGGCTCGCCAGGAAACCGGCGATCCCGCCGAAGATGCCGCAGACGACGGTGACGCCCGCCGCGTGCCGCGGATAGTCGACGGCGAAAAGCACGGCGACGCCGAGCAGCCCGCTCAGCACCGCGGCGAGCGCAATCCGCTCTTCGGGCAACCCGCCCAAATCCAAAATGCCCATTTTCCTCCGCCGCGCCGCGCGCTCGGAATCGGAATGCCACGGGAACGCGGCGCAGGCGCGGACGCCGGCGACGAACAGCAGCAGCAGCGGCCCGCAGAACAGCAGCGCGCCGACGGCGCCTTCCTCCGCGAGCACGTGCAGATAAAGGCTGCCCGGCGTCTCCGGATTCGTCTGCCACTGCGGCGTGCGGTATTTTTCGAACGCGTCGCCGAACCGCCCCGTGCCGACGCCGAAAACGGGATTTTCCCGAAACATTCCGAGCGCCGCGCGCGGCAGCAGAAATTCCGTTCCCGCGCGCCGCTCCTCCGCCGAAAATTCCCGCAGAACCTCATCGGAGACGGGAACGCTGCGCAGGCAGCCGACGTTCGCGGAAGAATGGAAAAACGCCGGGAACGCCGCCGCGACGAGAACGGCCGTGCAGATCCAGCGCGCGGAACGCCGCCGAATCAGCAGCTGCGCGGCGAGCGCGCCTCCGGCGAGCAGTCCGAGATAAACGCCGAAATGCCGCGTGAACGCGATGCCCGCGAGAAAAAGCGCCGCCATGTAGCCGCCGAAATAACGCTGCCACGGCTTGAAGCTCGGGCAAACCGCGAGCAGCGCCATCGGGAAAAACGTCAGCAGAAGAATCGCGCCGATGCCCGCCGGATTTTCGAATTCGCTGAAAATCGACCGCACGGCCTGCCCGACGCTCCCGCCGCCGGCAGCTTCTTCCGCCGCCTCTTTCGAATTCAGAAACGCGAACAGCCCGGAGCACAGCGTCAGAATGGCGATGAGCGCGATCAGCCGCCAGCGCGCGCGCTTCGAGCGCGAAACGTGAATCGCGGCGAAAAACGCCATCAGCGGGAGCAAATTCATGCTCAGCGCGAAGCGCGCGCGCCACGGCGTCTCCGAAAGCGCCAGCGCGTTCAGCAACAGAAGCCCGAGCCACGGCAAAAACCACGCCGTCATTCCGCTGATGCGGAAACCCTGCTCGATGCGCGCCCAAAACACGAGAAACTGCGCGCCGACCGCCAGCACCAAGAGTCCGAACGTGTAGACGAGGAACTGCGGACCTTCGGAACCCGCCGAAAAGAACGACTGCGCGACGACGACGCAAAGCAGCGTGATGATCATCGCCGCGAGACAGCGGAGAAACCGTTCCGTCCACGAAGAACTTCTGAAAAAAGTCTGCTGACCGTCAAATTTCATTTTTCATCGAAAAGAGCGGGCATGATAAGCGTTCCCGCCGCCGCCGCGCGACATCAAAAAAGCGTTCCCGCCGAAAAGCGCGGGAACGCTCCTTTTTTCCGTTTCGCTTCTGCGGCGGGGAAAACCTCAGCCGCCGATCTGGAAACGGGAGAAGCGGGAAATCTTGATGTTTTCCCCGGTCTTGGTGATCTGCTCGGTGATGAGGTCGTTGACCGTCGTCTTGCCCGAGGGATCCTTGACGTAAGGCTGCTCGAGCAGGCAGATTTCGCTGAAGAACTTGTCCAGCTTGCCGGCGACGATTTTCTCGATCGCGGCGGCGGGCTTGCCTTCGCACTGCGCCTTCACGATTTCCGCTTCCTTGGCGACTTCTTCGGCGGGAACTTCTTCGCGCGTGATGAAGCGGGGAGCGGCGGCGGCGATGTGCATCGCGACGTCGCGGGCAAAGCTCTGGAACAGCTCGTTCTTGGCGACGAAGTCGGACTCGCAGTTCACTTCGACGAGCACGCCGATGCGCCCGCCCAGGTGGATGTAGGAAGCGATCGTGCCCTGCGAAGCGGAGCGGCCGGCTTTCTTGTCGCGCGTCGCGGCGCCTTTCTTGCGGAGGATTTCCGCGGCGGCGTCCATGTCGCCGTCCGTTTCGACGAGCGCCTTTTTGCAGTCCATCAGCCCCGCGCCGGTGCGCGTGCGGAGCTCATTCACGACTTGTGCGGTGATAACAGTTGCCATAATTCTGAAGAATTTTCTGAAGGGTTACATTTCTTCCGAAGCGCATCATTCCTCGGAGGTCTTGGGCGCGCGCGGCTTGCGCGTTCCCGTGCGGCGGGCCGGCTTCTTCGCGTCGGCGAGCTGGCTGTCCTTGAGCAGATCCGGGGAAATCGTGACTTCCGGTTCGACGGCGGCGTTCCCGCCGATTTCCTGCTTCGCGACGGGAGCCGCGGCGCGGCGCGCGGCCGCTTCAGCCTCGCGGCGGGCGAGCCCTTGCTGGATCGCGTCGGAAATCGCGGTGACGATCAGACGAATGGACTTGACGGCGTCGTCGTTGCCCGGAATCGGGAACGCGACCTGCGTCGGGTCGGAATTCGTGTCGACGAGCCCGACGCAGGGGATGCCCATGCGCTTGGCCTCGTTGACGGCGATTTCTTCGTTGAGAATGTCGATGACGAAAACCGCGCCGGGAAGCTTGTAAAAATCGAGCAGACCTTCGAAGCCGCGGGACATGCGCATCATCTGGCGACGGATGACGGCGGCTTCCTTCTTGTGCATCTTGTCGAGCGAGCCGTCCGCTTCCATGCGGAGATATTTGCGGTATTTTTCGAGCGAGCCCTTGACCGTTTCGAAATTGGTCAGGCAGCCGCCCATCCAGCGGTTGACCGCGTAAGGCATGTTGCAGGTTTTCGCGGCGTCGCGCATGAGATCCTGCGCCTGGCGCTTCGTCGCGACAAAAAGCACGTCCTTGCCGGAAGCGACCGTGTCCTCGATGAATTTCGACGCCTTTTCGAGGCATTCGAAGGTCTTTTCGAGGTCGATGATGGAAATCCCGTCCTGGTGCTTGAAGACGAATTCGCGGGATTTCGGGTTCCAGCGGCGGACCTGGTGTCCGAAATGGACGCCGGCGTCGAGGAGATCTTTTACTGTGATGTTCATGATTTCAGGCTCCGTATTTCGCCGCCGCCGGACCGCGGGAAACATTGGATAAACGTGGTTCGTTTTTGGATTTGAAACGCGAAACGCGCTCCGGCAGGCCGCGTCTCGCAAGAAAGGAAGCGCAATGAAATCTTTTTCCGGGCGTTCCCGCAAGCAGAAAAATCCCCGCGGGATCGCGCGGGAACGTCCCGCGGGAACGCGCGAAAAAGGTTTCTCCCGCAGATTTCGCAGATAAGCGCAGATGTTTTGAAACCACGAATGAACACGAAAAAACACGAATTAAAAACCGTCTCTCGCGTATCAAAAACTTATTTACAAATACGCTTCCGTCCCGCATCGCCGGGAGAAGCGACATTCCTGTCGCTTCCGCCTTGACCCGCTTCGCAAAAGGATTTTCCGCCCACGGGCACGCGCCCCGGGAACGCCGAGCCCCAGCTCGGCGCTCCCGCGAAAAAAAGCGTTCCCGCGCGGAAAGCACGGGAACGCCCTTCTTTAAGCTTTAAGCTCTTTTCGTGCGGCGGCGACGCGAAGCGACGAGCGCCAACGCGCCCAAGCCCGCGAGCAAACCGAACGCCGAAGGCTCGGGAACGACGGTGGCAACGCCGTCTTTGTTCACGCTCAAAGTGCGTCCGGTGTCCTCACCAGCAACCTGAACCGTCCACGAAGCGTTGCTCAGCCCGGTCGCGCTCACGTTTTCGCCGAAAAGTTGGAACGAAGCGTTGTTTTCCACGACCGCGTTAAGCGCCGCTTCGCTCTCAAAGTTCAGCACGATGGTCACGTTCTCCGAAAATTTGACGGTCCCCTTGCCGGAAATCAGCACGTTTTGGTCCGCAACGTCATCCGCGGACAAATTCCAAACGAGCACTCCCGTGCCGGAAGACATATCATTAAATTCCAGCGTCGTCTTCGACGAAAGCACAAAGCTCGTTCCCGCGGCGATTCTCGTCGTATAGGAGACTCCTCCGTTTTCCGTGGGGGTGTAGCCCATCTGCAGATCGATATTGACCACGCCGGTGCTACCGGAGGTATCAATCTCTCCGGAGAGCGTTCCATTCCGCAATGTGATGTTGACGTCGTGGCTCGACGAGCTGTTGACGCTCATGCCGTCGACCGTTCCTTCTACGCCCCACGTACCGATTGAAACGTTGACCGCAGAGTCGTCGTCCTCAGTCGAAGAAATCTTCACGGATTTATACGGATTTTCGCCGGAGAGCATATAGATGTTGAGCTCTCCTGCGGAAACAGTGTTTTCTGTCCCTTCTTCTCCGTAAGTGACGCTTGCGGCGTTTGCGAAAGCGGCTCCCGCTGCAAGGAGAGCCGCGATGCTGAGATATTTTTTCATAGGATTGATTGATTTTTTGGATGTGCGAATTGGGAGTCTAAAAAAAAAAAAACGCCTCCCCGCAAGCCTTTTTTCACGAAAGCCGAATTTTTTCGCAAAAATTTTCGTTTTTCGCGCGTTCCCGCGCAGCATTTGTAAATAAATTTTTGATACGCTGTGCGAGCTTTTTTGTTCGTGCGGATTCGTGTTCATTCGTGGTTTCAAAAAATCTGCGCACATCTGCGAAATCTGCGGGAAAAGGAAAAGTGCTTTTCGAGGGATTTCGCGGTGCCGAGCTGGGGCTCGGCGCTCCCGGGCTTGCGCCGTTCCCGCGCGGGAACGCGAAACGTCCGCGGAGCGGGCGGCGCTTCGCGCTCAGGGCGCGACGACGCGGAACGTCGCGTCTTTCGCGGGAACGGTGATTTCCGCGAGCGATCTTTCGGGCGCGTCCGCCGCGGCGACGCGGAGCTTCGCCCCCTGCGGGAACGCGAAGCTCAGGTGGTCGTTCAGGTCGAAGCGGTCGTCGTGCGTGTTCCCGCGCGCGAGTTCTTTGCCCGTCGCCGCGTCGAAGACGATGATTTCGCGCGCCGTGCGCACGCCGTCGCGGGAACGCAGGTCGAAGGAAACACGCGCCGTTCCCGCGGGGGCTTCTTCCGCGGAGTCGACGTAGCGGCGCGTGACGTTGATCGCGGGCACGTCCAGCGGCTCGCCCTTGCGCCACGCGGCGGGAAAGCGCAGGCCGGTTTCGTCGACGCACGCCGCGTAGATGGCGAACGCGGGATCGTCGGGATCCGCCTGCGCGGCGTCGTAATCGAACCACGTTTCGTTCACGCGGCCGCCGTCGCCCGCGCCGATATGCTTCCATTCGCCGTCGTCCCAAATTTCGACCCAAGAGTGGTTGCCCGGCTTGTTTTTCCAGCGGCATCCGACGAAGCGCGCGGGAACGCCGACCGCGCGGCACGCGTTGATCAGCAAAATCGACAGCCCCGTGCAGGACGCTTTCCCGATGCGCATGGAATGGAACGGAGACTGATCCGGCTTGTCGCGGAGCGGGCTGTAGCGCACGCCGAGAATTTCCCAAATCTCCCGGTTCAGCTTTTCCGCCGCCTCGGTCGGCGTCGCGCAGCCTTCGACGAGCGGAAGGAATTTTTCGCGGAAAAGCGGACGCCAATCGTCTTCCGCCTCGCCGACGGACGTCTGCGGCGCGACGTAATTGCGGAAAACGTCGTCGGGCATTTCCCAAGGCGCGCGTTCCCGCGCCTCATGCGCGAGCGCGAGATTCTTGTCTTCGGCGTCGACGGCGAAAGCCGCCGTTCCCGCAAGAAGCAGGGAACAGAACGCCGCGGCGATTTCGGGGAAGAGGCGGGGTTTCATTTTTTAAAAAGAAAGCGGCGGGAACGAAAGGATTTTTCCGTTTCCGCCGCGATTTTCGCCGATGCCGGGACGCCGTCAGGAATCCGCCTTGATGCGGACTTCGACTTCCTTCGCACGCGCGCCGTGGTAATAGCGGGAATACGCGCCGTAATACTGCCCGGAGCTGACGTAGTAACGCGCCGTCTCCTGCGCCATCTGATTCATCACGGCGCCGAACACGGGAACTTTCGATTCCTGGATGCGGTGCAGGTTGTTGCGGATCATCGAGCGCTGCACCGTATTGAAGCGCACCGTGTAAATGACGCCGTCGCAGAGCGGAAGCAGATTCAGCACGTCGGAAACCGCACCGAGCGGCGGCGTGTCGATGATGACGCGATCGTAACGCGTCTTGAGCTCTTCAATCATCGCGCGGAATTTCTTGCCGTTGATGACCTGCGTCGGATTCTTGCAGAACGCGTTGCTCGGGAGCACGTCGAAGTTCTGGCGAACTTCGCGGAGAATCGCGTCGTCCAGGGAAATTTCGCCTTCGATGTAGCGGATGAGCCCGTGCTTTTCGCTTTCTTCCTTGAGGCCGAGCGAGTTCCCGACGTTCGGCAGACGCAGGTCGGCGTCGACGAGAATCACGCGGTCGCCGTGCGCCGCATACGTCAGCGCGAGGTTCGTCGAAACGAACGTTTTCCCTTCAGACGGCGTCGTCGACGTCACGAGCAGCACTTTCGCAGGACCGGAAACTTCGCCGATTTTCAGCGCGGAATAAACGGCGCGGAACGCTTCCGTCGCGGCGCGGTCCTTGCCGTTGACGGCGATGTACGCCTTGTCCACCGGCGACTTGACGCCGCGAAGCCGCGCGATCGTGCCGAGCAAAGGAATGCCGAGGAACGACTCGATGTCGCGGGAAGACTTGATGCGGTCGTCGAAGAACGACAGCAGCACAATGATGCCGGCGCCGACGGCGATGCCCGCGACGAAGCCGAAAATCGCGTTCAGCGCGAAATTCTTGTTGGAGGCGCGCGTCGGGACGACGGCGGGATCGAGGATGCTGACGATGGACGACACCGAGCCGATGACGCGCATTTTCAGGTCTTCCAAATTGAATTTCAGGCGCTGGAGCAGCTCTTCGTTAAGCTCGATTTTTTTGTCGAGCGCAGTCAGCTGAGAAATCGCGTCGCGCAGGCGCACGAGCTGCGCTTCTTTTTCGTCCGCGCGTTGCTGCGCCGATTCGTAGCGGCGTTTCGCGGCGATGTAGTTGGATTCGCATTCGGCTTCCGCCTTTTTGACGGCTTCCGCGAGTTCCGCCTCCGCCTGTTCGAGCTGCTGCGTCTGCGCAATCAGCGTAGGGTGGTTCTTCCCGTATTTTTCGAGCAGCCCCGTAATCGAAATACGCAGATCCGCGACGCGCGGGAGCAGCGTGGCGACGAGCGCGTTGCCCGCGATCGCCGGCTGAGAAAGCAGCGACTGCCCTTCGTCTTTCGTCTTCTGAATTTCTTTCTGAACGGCGAGCAGATCTTCGTAGTTCTTGCGCTCCGCGTCGCGCACGGAAATGACGTTCGCGAGTTCGGAACTCGCCGTTCCCATGTCCGTCGTCAGCAGACCTTCGTCCTTGACGAGGCGATTGCGTTCGTCGCGCTGCTGTTCGAGCGTATGCTCCATCTGCTCGATTTGGACGCGCGTCGTTTCGATGACGGGGCTGGTGAGGTTCGCGCGGTCTTCCGTGTTGTACTT
>DVOG01000145.1 GCA_018713755.1 Candidatus Spyradosoma merdigallinarum
CTCGAACGTTCCCGCGCCGATTTTCCGCCACTCCGTGCCTTTCGCCCCCGTAAGGCTGCTGACGAGCGTCACGTTTTCGTTGACGATGAATCCCGCGCTGTCCAGCGTATGTCCGCCTTCGCTCCGCAGGACGAAGGTCGTCGGCGCCGTCGTTCCCGACGCGTCGTCCTTGCTCGCGCGCGCGTCGAACGTGACGGAGCCGATGCCGAGGTCGACGTCCGCGTCCATGTTGATTTCGACGGTTTTCCCGCCGCCGTAGAAAAGGACGTTGCGGTTTTCGTAAACTTCCTCGACGCCGACGAGATGCATGCCGCTCTCCTTGCCCTGCGCGAACGCGCCGGTGTCGTAGGCGTACCAGTTGTCCTTGTCGACGTCGATTTCCTTCCAAAGTTTCTTCCCGGACTCAAGCCCCTGATATTCGAAAACGACGTTTCCGGCCGCGTCGGAAATCGCGCCCTTGTAGTTGAACGCGCCGCTTGTCGCGCCGGCGACGCGCTCCGTCGCCGCACCCCAATGCAGCGTCGTGTTCTCGCCGACGGAAAAATGGTCGTCGAAGCGGTTCTGAAGCCGGTTCGCCCAGTCCAAATCGCACTGGAGGGCGTAGCGACCGTCGCCGTAAGTTCCGACCAGGACGCCGAAGACCTCGAAGCGGCCGTTCTCCGCGTTCCAGACGTATCCCGGGCTGCCGCTGTCTCCGGCTTCGGAACTGATGGGCATCGGCGAAAGGTCCGTCATGCCGGCGGAGGCGTCGAATTTCCACACGAATTTGGTCGAGTCGCAGACCCCCGGATTGGAGTTCGGCAACGTTCCCGCCGTCAGGAAACTGTAGGCGCCCGCGAGCTTCGTCGTCGTCCCGTCGGGATTGACGAGATACTGCGTTCCGCTGCCGACGCGGAACATCAGCGGATCCGAGGCCTGATACGTCAGCGACTTGTATTCGTCGATGCTCGAAACGAGCGGCGCGATGTTGACGTCCGTCGCGATTTTGTCCAAACGCCCGAGGGAAAAGTCCAGGCCCGGCACGTAGCGGAAACTCGTTCCGCGGATTTCCGCCGTCGAGTAGCGGATGCGGTCCGCCGACGCGACTTCGGAAAACGTCTGCGTCACGACGGTGTTGTTGTGCGCGACCGTCGCCGTCCACTGCGGATCGACGATGGTGAACGGGCCGTTCGTCGCGGAAAAATCCGGAACGACGGCGAGATACTGCTCGGGACTGCCGTCCGTGTAGACGACGGGAACGTTCGTCGCTCCCGCCTTAAAGATGCCCTTGTTTTCGGCAAGGTCGCGGTAAAGCTGCACGTCGACCTTCCAGTGCATCGTGCCGGCGGACGCCGACGCGCCGAAAAGCGTCAGACCGCAGGCGGCGATGAAGAAATGTTTGCGCAACGAAAGAAATCGGGGAATGGGAGAGGGGCACATAACGTGCGGGATTGTCCTTCCGTTTCCGTGCGGGCGCAAGAAAAAAAGAGGAAGGCGGTTCTCAAAGCCCGCAGAAACCGCGGATGAAATCGCCGCGGCCCTGCGCCCAAAGCGCGCGCAGCGAAAGCGCGTCGGAACGCTTCGCGAGGCGGCGGCCGCTTTCGTCGCGCACGAGCGGCGCGTGCGCCCACGCGGGAACGGCGGCGCCGAGCGCGCGGTAAATCAGCGTCTGCCGCGCGGCGGATTTCAGCAGATCCGCGCCGCGCACGACTTCCGTGACGCCCATGCGGACGTCGTCCGCGACGACGGCGAGTTCGTAGGCGGGAACGCCGTCGCGCCGCCACACGACGAAATCGCCGAAGTCCTTTCCCGCGACGAATTTCTGCGCGCCCCGGATTTCGTCGACGAAGGAAATTTCCTCGCCGTCGGGAACGCGGAAGCGCCAGTTGAAATCGCCAGGCTCGGAAAAATCCCGCCCCGTTCCCGCAGGCGGACGCCACTGCGGCGGGAAAATCGGCTCGGCGGCTTCGTCTTCGGCGTGCGGCGCGCGCGCGGCGGCGGCGACGTCGCGGCGGGAACGGCGGCAGGGATAAATCGCGCCCGCGTTTTTCAGACGCTCCCAGACGGAAAGGAAATACGAAAAATTCTCGGACTGCACGTAAGGCGCGCAGGGGCCGCCGACGTCGGGCCCTTCGTCCCAGACGATGCCGAGGCGGCGGAGATCTTCCGCGGCGGCGCGCGCGTATTCGCCGCGGCAGCGCGCGGCGTCGAGGTCTTCGATGCGCAGAATCAGCGTTCCCGCGGCGGCGCGGCAGCGTTGCGCCGCGAGCGCGAAAGTCCGCGCGTGGCCCAGATGCAGGAAGCCGGTCGGCGTCGGCGCGATGCGTCCGCGGTAGCTCATGCTCGGGAACGCGGCGTTTTTCCGCTCACAGCGGGTTGGGGAAACCGACGAATTCCCACGGGAGCGAGAATTTTTCGGAAAGCTCCGCGGCGAGCGCGCAGACGCCGGCGCGCTCCGTCGCGTAATGGCCGCACGGATACAAATTGAGATTTTCGTCCTGCGCGCGGACGAAGTTCTCCTCCTTGATTTCGCCGGTGACGAGCGTGTCGCATCCGAGCGAAGCGAGCGCGGGAACGGCGGCGTTCCCGCTGCCGGAGAGAATCGCGATGCGCTCGGGATTTTCGCCGCCGCACTCGATCGCGCGGAACGTTTCCGGGAACAGGCGGCGCAGGCGCGCGGCGAGTTCGGCGCGGGGAATGCCGCGGCAGACCGCCGCGAAAGCCGTGCCGTTGAATTCCAGTTCCCAGCTCAGCACGCTCAGACCGAGTTCCCGAGCGAGCACGGCGTTGTTGCCGATTTCGCGGTGCGCGTCCAGCGGCAAGTGGCAGCCGTAGACGGCGAGATTCGCGTCGAAGCAGGTTTTGAATTTTCGGAAAACCGTTCCCGTCACGGGCTGCTGCGGCCGCCAAAACAGCCCGTGATGCACGATCAGAAAATCGATCCCGCGGCGGGCGGCTTCCTCGAACACGCGCAAGCCCGCGTCGACGGCGGCGCCGATTTTCGCGACGTTCCCGTCGTTTTCGACCTGCAGCCCGTTGACGGCGCCGGGAAAGTCGACGATGCCGGCGCGCGCGGTCCGCGCGTCGCAGTATTCGGTCAGTTCCCGCAGCGTCGGCATGGCGGACGTCCGGTTTTCAGCGTTTTTTGCGGGAACGCCCGGATTTGGATTTCGCGGGCGTCTCGGAAATTTTCGGATCGGACATGTCGGCGAATTCGTCTTCGATGCGCTCGTCGTCTTCGTCCCAGCGCATGGTTTCGTCCTCGTCGAGTTTTTCGTCCTCGTAATCGGGAATGTCGCCGACGTCGGAAAAATCTTCCTCGCTCTTGGCTTTGATTTTTTCGTCCTCGTCGTCGATGCTGAGTTCGTAGCCGTCGGGCACGAATTCGAGCACGTCGATGATTTCCTGGAAAAGATGCGTCGCGCGGCCTTCCATGAACGCCTGCGTCTGCGCGTCGCGGATCTGCTCTTCGACTTCGGTGACGGTGAGCTTGCGCGCGAAGTCGAGCTTGTCGTTCAGATACTTCATGCGCAGCATCGTGATGTGGTCGAGAAATTCCGCGTAGGCGCCTTTTTCCTCGTTGACGACGTCGGGCAGCGCGAAGAGTTCCTCGCTCGTGTCGAAAAACGTTTCGTTCACGCGCACGAGGCGCGCCGTCTTGTCCGGATTGATCGCCTGAATCTGGAACGGGATGAAGGCGTTTTCGACGATTTCGGGAATCAGCCCGTAGTCGCGCAGCCCGTCGAGCAAATCGAGGATGTAGGCCATTTGGCGCGGATCGATGATGCTCAGCGCGTCGAGATCCCAGCGCACGGGATCGCTGATTTCCTTGACCCACCAGTTCATGTCTTCGCCGAAGCGGACGACGCACCAAGTCAACTGCGGAGAGGTTTTGCTCATAGCGTTTTTTCTTTCTGAAAAGCGAAAAAGTGGAAATTCTGCGGAGGCGTTCCCGTCAAAAAAAGCTCCGGCGGCATGAAAACTCACCGGAGCCTTTTCCGCGCGGGAGCGGGTTATCGGGCGTTCCCGTCGACGACGATGACTTTGCGGTCTTCGGCGACTTCCGCCTTCGTGCCGTTCTGCACGGCGAACGCTTCGCCGAGCGCCTGAATCTGCGCGGACTCGCCCGCGCCGAGGTTCATCAGATAATTTTTGACGGCCTGCGCGCGCTTGTCGGAGAGCGCGAGGTTGTATTCTTCCGTGCCGAAGTAGTCGGAATAGCCGACGATGTAGATGTTCCCGCCGCGGACGGCGTCGACGATCGCCTCGAGCTTGGCGCGCTCGCTGTCTTCGACGTTGAAGCGGTCGAAGCCGAAGTAGACGACGGCGAGCTTCGCGTTTTCGGGAATGCTGTTCCCGGAAATCCAGCCCGCGACCTTGTCGCCCTCGGGCGTCGCGGCGGCGTCGCGCTGGTCCTCTCCGGTCAGCGTCAGCGAATCCTCCTCGTAAGGAAGCGTTTCCATGTCGTTCTGCACGGAAGCGGAAGAAGCCGTTCCCGTCCGCGGAGCGGCGCTCCACTGCGAGGGAAGATTCTTGGGCCCGCATCCCGCGAAGACGAGCGCGGCGGCGGAAAGGAGAGCGATTTTCGTAAGGTTCATATGCGTTGAAATTTCGCAGTATAAAAAAACAAAAGCCCGGCGCCCGCAACTACATTTTCGGTTCCTGCGGCGGCTCGAGCTCGGCGATTTTCGCCATGATGCGCCGGGACGCCTCGCGGAAACGGTCCGGCACGTCTTTGCCCGGATCGAAATCCTGCGGGAGCAGCGGCTTGCCGAACACGACGGCGAGCTTCGCCCGTTCCGGAATCGCCGCGCCGCGCGGGAGCACGTCGCCCGTGCCGAAGACGCGCGCGGGGACGACGGGCACGCGCATGCGGCACGCGATCAGCCCGGCGCCGCCCTGCGGCTTGCCGAGCCGGCCGTCCTTGCTGCGCGTTCCTTCCGGAAACAGAATCAGCGCGTGTCCTTCCCGCAACACGGAAAAGACTTTCTTGAACGCGCCGACGTCGCTCCCGCCGTCGCGGTCCACGGGAATGACGTTGCAGTGCGGCAGGATGAGCCGCAGCAGCGGATTGTTCATCAGCGTTTTCCGCGCGAAAAAATACATTTCCCGCGGAATCGCGCAGCCGATGAGCGGCGGGTCGAGAAAACTCACGTGGTTGCCCGCGATGAGAAAACCGCCTTCCGGCAGGTTTTCCACGCCGCGCACCTCCATGCGCCCGAAGACGTGCATGAACGTCCGCGCGACGTGATGGAGGAAAGCGTAAATTTTTTTGTCGGTGCGAAGTTCCATCGTCGTTTCCCTTGCCGGCGCGTTCCCGCGAAAGCTGTTCACAGCGCGGAAATCATGGCGCTGATTTTCGCGACGACCTCCTCGAGCGTGAGGTGCGTGCTGTCGATTTTCACCGCGCCTTCCGGGCAGGCGAGCGGCGCGGTCTTGCGGGAGGCGTCCAGCTTGTCGCGCTCCGCGACGGAGTCGGCGATGCCTTCCGCGGCGCGACGGCGTGCGCGCGCCTCGGGATCGGCGGTGAGAAAAATCCGCAGATCCGCGTCGGGAAAAATCACGCTCCCGATGTCGCGCCCGTCCATGATCAGGCCGGCGAAGCCGCGTTCCCGCGCGACGTCTTTCTGCCGCCGCTGATATTCGAAAAGGAAGCGGCGGACTTCGGGAATCGACGCGAACTGCGAGACGACGGCGTTGACTTTGTCGTTGCGGATTTCGTCGTCGTCGGGAACGATGCCGTTGAGGCTCATGTAGGCCTCGTTGCCGCGCACGACGGTGCCCAAGTCGAGGTCTTCCAGCGGTTTTTCCGAAGCGAAGAAATCTTCCGCGCAGACGATGCCGCGGCGCAGCAGCGGGAGCGCGACCGTGCGGTAATGCGCGCCCGTGTCCACGTGCATGAGGCGATGCGCTTTCGCCAGCGCGCGCGAAGTCGAGGATTTCCCCGACGCCGCGCCGCCGTCCACCGCGATCACCAGAAACTTTTTCTCTTCGCTCATGTTTTCCGTTCCCGCGGGTTTCGGCTCAGGCGAACTGGCGCAGGAAGCGCAGGTCGTTCGCGTAAAAATGGCGGATGTCGTCGATCCCGTGAACGAGCATCGCGATGCGCTCGAGGCCGACGCCGAACGCCAGCCCGCTCCACTTTTCCGGGTCGATGCCGACGTTTTCGAAAACCTTCGGGTCGACGAGCCCGCAGCCCATGATTTCGAGCCAGCGCCCGCTCAGTCGTCCCAAGTTCGGCGACCTGATGTCCATTTCGAAACTCGGTTCCGTGAACGGGAAAAAGCTCGGGCGCAGACGCGTTTCGACGGAGCTTCCGAAGATTTCGCGCACGAAGAAGTCGAGCACGTTCTTCAGGTCGCGCAGCGTGACGCTTTTGTCCACCCAAAGGCCTTCGACCTGGTGAAAATTCGCGGAATGCGTCGCGTCCACCGTGTCGCGGCGGAAGCAGCGTCCGGGCGCGACGATGCGGATCGGCGGCGTTCCCGCGAGCATCGCGCGAATCTGCACGGACGACGTGTGCGAGCGCATGATGTAGGCCTCGTCGCCTTTTTTCGGCGCGTCTTTCGCGACCGTTCCCGCGGGCAGGAAAAGCGTGTCCTGCATGTCGCGCGCGGGGTGCGATTCCGGCGTGTTCAGCGCGTCGAAGCAATACCACTCGCTTTCGAGCTCCGGTCCTTCCGCGACCGTGAAGCCGAGCTTGTGAAAGACGCGGCAGATTTCCTCGCGCGTCTGCGTCAGCGGGTGCGCCGATCCCGCGAAGTCGTCCGGCGACGGGAGCGTCGCGTCGACCGGGTCGCCGAGCTTCGCCGCGAGCTCCGCGTCTTCGATGCGGGCGAGCGCCGAAGCGAACGCCGCCTCGATGCGCCGCTTCGCCTCGTTGACGAGCTTTCCCGCGGCGGGCTTCTCTTCCTTGGGAAGCTTTCCTACGGCCTTCATCGCCTGCGTGAGCGAGCCGTGCGGCCCGGAAATCCGCGCCTTGAACGCGTCGAATTCCGGACGCGTCCTTATGGCGGGAACGGCGGATTCCGTTTCTGAAACGATTGCTTCGAGCTGTGCCTGCATTGTGTCGTAAAAATTTTTCGGAAGATTCTAAGCGGGAACGCGGAAAAAGTGAATAGCGAAAAACGCCGCGACGCGCGGGAACGCTTCGCGCCCGTTTTTTCTCCTCAAAAAAATCCCGCTCCCGCGACGAAAGCCGAAAGCGCGGGAACGGGAAAGGCGAAGCGGCGCGGGAACGCTCAGAGCAGCGAACGGTAGAGCGCGACGATGTCCTCCTTCGTCGGCTCCTTGGGATTTCCGGGGCGGCAGGCGTCGTTCATCGCCGACTGCGCGAGGAAGTCGAGATCCTCCTCCTTGACGATGCCCTTCAGCGTCGCGGGAATGCCGACGTCTTCCGACAGCTCGCGCACGGCGTCGCAGGCCGCCTTCCGAGCCTCGTCGAGCGTCATGGCGTCCGTTCCCGCCACGCCCATCGCCCTGGCGATGTCGCGGTATTTTTCGCCCGTCGCGTCGGCGTTGTATTCCATGACGGTCGGGAGCAGGATGGCGTTGGCGATCCCGTGCGGAGTGTCGTAGAGCGCGCCGAGCGGATGCGCCATCGAATGCACGATGCCCAGTCCGACGTTGGAAAAGCCCATGCCCGCGACGTATTGCCCCAGCGCCATGCCTTCCCTGCCCTCGGGCGTGTTCGCGACGGCGCCGCGCAGATGCTTCGCGATGATTTCGATTGCCTTGAGGTGGAACATGTCGCTCATCGCCCACGCGCCTTTGGTGATGTAGCCTTCGATCGCGTGCGTGAGCGCGTCCATGCCCGTGGCGGCGGTCAGCCCTTTGGGCATGCTGCTCATCATGTCGGGATCGATCACGGCGACGACGGGAATGTCGTGCACGTCCACGCAGACCATCTTGCGGTTTTTCTCCGCGTCGGTGATGACGTAATTGATGGTGACTTCCGCCGCCGTTCCCGCCGTCGTCGGCACGGCGATGACGGGAACGCTCTTGTTTTTCGTCGGCGCGACGCCTTCGAGGGAGCGCACGTCTTCGAATTCCGGATTGGCGATGATGATGCCGATCGCCTTCGCCGTGTCCATGGACGAGCCGCCGCCGATGGCGATCAGGCAGTCCGCCCCGCTCTTTCTGAACGCGGCGACGCCGGCGCGCACGTTCTCGATGGTGGGATTGGGCTTGATTTCAGAAAAAATCTCGTAGGCGATGCCGGCGGCGTCGAGCACGTCCGTCACCTTTTTCGCGACGCCGAACTTTATGAGATCGGGATCGGAGCAGACGAGGCACTTTCCGAAGCCTCTGCCTTTGACTTCGGTCGCGATTTCCTGAATCGCGCCTTTGCCGTGATAACTTGTTTCATTCAGTACGAATCGGTTTGCCATAGTTTTTTGTCTTTTAAAAAAATCGAGGGGCGGGAAAAAAAAGTTTCGCCGAAGTTTCGCCCGGCTTCAAGGAAAAATCCGCGAAGAGGGAAGGCGAAAATGAAAACGCGCGTTCCCGCCGGAATTTCGCGGGAACGCGCGTTTTTTTTGCCTGCGGCGGGAACGCGCCGCGGGCGGGAACGTCATTCTTCCGAACCTTTGCGGAGCAGCTTCACGTCCGTCCACACGCCGGTGTCGGAAGCGTCGCCGCCTTCGTCGCCGACGAGCTGGAAGACGAGCTTCTTCGCGCCGGAAATGTCCACGGCGATAAGCTGCTTCACGGACGTCGGGCTCATGCCCGCGCGCTCGAAGACCTGCTTGCCGTCGGCAAAAATGCGGAACGTGACCGTTCCCTTTCCGCCCGCCTCGCGCCCGACGAAGCCGAGCACGCGATCCCACGAGCCGTCGAGCTCGTAGACGATTTCCGAGCCGACGCCGGCCGTGATGCCCTTCGCGTATTTTTCGCCGTCGACGACGATTTCCGGCGCGGCGATGCCGCGGTTGAAGACCGCCTTGCCTTTGATTTCCGCGGGAACGACGCCGGTTTTGTCGCCGAGGTCGAGCGTTTCGTCGGCGAGCGGCGCGGCTTCGAGGTCCTGCGTCAGATCGAATTCCGCGGCGGAACCGAAGCGGTCGCCGCCCAGCGAAGAAAGAATCTTCACGCGCACGTAACGCCCCCAAGTCGTCGGGAACGAGACGTGCTGGAATTTCGGCTTGCCGGGATTTTTCGAATCGAATTCGCGCGGGAACGCGCCTTTCGCGACGGGTTCGCCGAACGCGCCGGGCGCGCGCGACACGTAGATTTCATAATCCTTGATCGAACCGTTCCCGTAGTTTTCGCGCGGGAGATAGCCGAAGCCGTTCAACGCGGCGAGCTTTCCGACGTCGATGTCGATCGTATACGGATGCGTGACGGAAGCATCGGACCAATTCGAGTGCCAAATCGTTTCCGGCGAGCCGTCGAAGGCGTTTCCGATTTTTCCGTCGTTTTGTTCGGAAGAGGCGACGACCTTGAATTCCGCCTTGTCGAGTTCCGGCGTGATTTCGGGAACGGGATACGGCTCGAACGCCGGCCAGACGCCGGATTCCGCGACGTCGAGCAGAACTTTCGCGGGAACGCTCGTGCTGCGCTTCGCGAGCTTGACGAACACGACGCCGCGGCGGTCGTTCGGATCGAAACGCCAGCCTTCGAGCGAATTTTCGTAGGCGGCGGCGTCGGGGATTTCGAGAATTTCCTCGCCGTCGGCGAGCACGCGCAGCGGCCGGAACGGCGTGTGAATTTCAAACGCGTAGGCGCGTTCGGCGTATTTTCCGTCGAAGTCTCCGAGCGCGGGAGCGACTTCGATCGCGATGTCGCCCGCCTTGCCTTCCGGCGCGTCGCAGGAGATTTTCTGCAGGGAGAATTTTCCGTCGAGATAGGCGCGGGTGTTCCCGTCGTCCTCGTACATTTCGAAGGAAGACTTTCCGTAAGGATAAATGTCGAACGTCAGCACGTCCTTCGGCTTCTGCGTGCCGTAAAGCATTTCCGGATACATCGGGATGATGGCGCCGGCGCGGACGAAAATCGGCAGCTTTTCGAGAGTGATCGGGTAATTGTCGATCGTGTACGGCCCGGGAACGGCGCGCCCGTCCCAGTAGTCGAACCAGACGCCTTCCGGCAGATAAATGTCTTCCTTGCGCCAGCCCTTGTTGAGGTTCATCGACGTGAAGACGGGAGCGACGAGCAGATGTTCGCCGAGCATGAACTGGTACTGCGTGGACTTGTCCCAGGTCTTGCGGTCGTTCGGGAAGTTCCAAAGCATCCCGCGCACGATCGGCGCGCCCGTCATCGCCGCGTCGTGCGCGTACTTGTACATGTAGGGCGTCATGCGCAACTTGAGCTTCAGGTAGTCGCGGTTGATCGAGCGATAGGGCTCGTCGTAGTTCCACGGACTTTTCGGCATGTGGCTCCAGCCGTTCATCACGTAGATCGCCGGCGTGAAGCATTTCCACTGCAGGTCGCGCGTGTAGGTTTCGGGCGAACCGCCGAAAATGCCGTCGACGTCCGTCGTCGCGTAAGCCTGGCCGGACATGCCGGACGTGATCAGCGTGGGAATGTGGTAGCGGATGAGATCCCAGTTCCCGTATTGGTCGCCCGTCCAGCAGACGGAGTAGCGCTGCGTTCCCGCCCAGCCGAGAACGGTCCACGCCAGCGGACGCGAATCGGAATTGTTCGCGATGCCGTCCCAGGCGATTTTGCTGCATTCGAGCGCGTGCTGAATTTTGGAAAGCGGCTTTTCGCGCGTCGTCTTGTTCGTGTCGCTCGTCCACGCCACGTCGAGTTTCTGCACGCGCGTCCCCGCGGTGCCCACTTCCCAGTTCATCCGCGTGAGCGCGCCTTCCGTCCACAGCCCGGTCTTGAAGCCGAGCGCGGCGAGGCTTTTCGTCACGTAAGGCAGCTGCACGTAGTTGCAGCCGTAGCCGTCGTTCACGAGAATCCAGCCGCCGGGCATGTCGTGTTCCCGGTATTTCTGAGCGATGCGCTCAAGGGAATACGGCGTGAGCTCGACGAATTTCCCGTCTTCGATCGCCGGTTCCCGCGTCTTTTTGTCGCGCGTCATGTAGGCGTCGGCGTCGCCGAGCTCGAAGCCCCAAATCGGGAGAAAATTCGGGCGACCAGTGAAGCGCGTGTAAAGATCGAGGATGCGCGGGAACCCGTCGCCGACGAAATAAAACGCGTCAAAGCGGTTTTCGTTGTGCTTGAGCGCGATTTCCTCCGTTCCCGTGAAGTCGTACGTTCCCGTCGCGAACGTGTGCCGCAGCACGCCGTAGCCGCGGTTGCTCAAATAAAACGGCGCGGGATTCGGGCGGTCGTTCTCGTTCCAGCCGTTCGCGGAAATCTCGATTTTCGTTCCCTTGTGGGAAAAATGCCCGTTCTGCTGGCCGCCGCCGTAGTAAAATTCGTCGTCGCCGGTCGAAAGCGTCTGCGTGACGGTCCCGTCCGCGAACGCGAGCGGCTTCGTTTCCGCGAAAATCGGCGTGCCGTCCGCGCGGCTCAGCGCGAACGCGCCCGTCGCCTTGTCCATCGAAAGGACAAGCGCCGCCGTGCGCCACACGATTTTCTCCGGCGTGATTTCGCAGTCGACGCGTTCCCGGCACACCGGCAAGTCGTCGACGAGAATCTGCGCCGCGGTCGGGTCGTTCAGCGGATCGGCGAAAGCGCCGTCCGGCGCGGCCTGGATGCGGAAAACGTCCGACGCGAAAAATTCGACGCGGAAACGCATCGCTCCCGTCGTGAAAATGTTGAACGCCGCCGGGCTGAAATCTTCCGGCACGACTTTCGTCACCGCGAAGCCCGCGGGAACGGCTTTCGCCGCAGGCGCGGGTTCCGCCGCAGCGGGAGCCGTTTCGGTCTGTGAGGGAGCGACGGCGCTTTCCGCCGCGGGCGGGACGGCGGGAGCGCTCTGTTCCGCGGGAACGTTCGGCGCGACCGGCGGGACGGCGCTCGTTTCAGCCGTCGCTCCGGGATTGCACGCCGAAAGAAGCGCGGCGACGGGCAAAGCGAATTTCAAGCAATTCATCGTGAAGATTTCTGCAGGGTTTGACAAAAAGAACGCACCTACGTTACCCGTTCCCGCGCAGACGCGCAAAACAAAAATCGGCTTTCACGCCGGCCGCCGCGCGAGCAGCGCCGCGTATTCCGTCGGGAGCACGCGGAGGAAGCGGGAACGCTCCGTTTCCCAGGCGCCGAGAATGCGCCGCGCGAGCAGACTTCCCGTCGCCGCGACGTGCTTTTCGAGCAGGGAGCGCACTTCCCGTTCGTCTTCCGGCGTCTCGAGCAGCGTCAGCTCGACGCTGTCCATGTTGCAGAAATAATCGAAATCTCCGCGCGTGTCGTAGACGTAGGCGATCCCGCCGCTCATGCCCGCGGCGAAGTTCCGCCCCGTCTCGCCGAGCACGACGACGCGCCCGCCGGTCATGTATTCGCAGGCGTGGTCGCCGACGCCCTCGACGACCGCCGACGCGCCGGAATTGCGCACGCAGAAGCGCTCGCCGACCTGCCCGCGAATGAAGACTTCGCCTCCCGTCGCGCCGTAAAGCAGCGTGTTCCCGGCGATGACGTTCTTTTCCGGAAGGAAATCCGCGCGCGCGTCCGCCGCGGGAACGACCGCGATTTTCCCGCCGGAAAGCCCTTTGCCGAGATAGTCGTTCGCGTCGCCCTCCAAGCGGAAGGAAATGCCGCGCGCGAGAAACGCGCCGAAACTCTGCCCCGCGGAACCGCGGAAAACGAAGCGCAGCGAATCCTCCGGAAGCCCGGCGTTCCCATGCGCCCGCGCGATTTCGCCGGAAAGCATCGCGCCGACGGCGCGGTCCGTGTTGCGGATCTCGAACGTTCCCGCGCCGTTCCCGTCGCGCGCGGCGGAGAGCAGCTTTTCGTCGAGCGCGCCGGCGAGCCCGTGCTCCTGCGCAACGCTTTTCCGGCGCGCTTCCGGGCGCGTTCCCGCCTCGAAATGCAGCAGGCGCGAAAAGTCGAGACGCGCCGCCTTCGTGCCGTCCTCCGCGGGAACGCGGGAAAGCAGATCCGCGCGGCCGACGATGTCGTCAAGCTTTTCGAAGCCCATTTCGGCGAGAATGCCGCGAACTTCTTCCGCGACGAAGCGGAAATAACTGACGATGTGTTCGGCTTTTCCGGAAAACCGTTCCCGCAGCGCCGGGTTCTGGGTCGCGATGCCCACCGGGCACGTGTTCAGGTGACAGCTGCGGCATTGGACGCAGCCGAGGATGATCAGCAGCGCCGTGGAAAAGCCGAATTCCTCCGCGCCGAGCAGCGCCGAAATCACGACGTCGCGCCCGGTCTTGAGCTGCCCGTCCGCCTGCAGAACGACTTTCCCGCGCAAGCGGTTCCGCACGAGCGTCTGCTGCGCTTCCGCGAGCCCGAGCTCAAGCGGAAGCCCCGCCCATTTCACGGAAGAAAGCGGCGCCGCCCCCGTGCCGCCTTCCGCGCCGGAAATCGTGATGCCGTCCGCGCGTGCCTTGGCGACGCCGGCGGCGACGGCGCCGACGCCGCTTTCGGAAACGAGCTTGACGGTGACGTTCGCCCGCGGGTTCACGTTTTTCAGATCGAAAATCAGCTCCGCCAAATCCTCGATCGAATAAACGTCGTGATGCGGCGGCGGCGAAATCAGCGTAATTCCCGGCATCGCGTGGCGCGTGCGGGCGATGACTTCGTCCACCTTGAAGCCGGGAAGCTGTCCGCCCTCGCCCGGCTTGGCGCCCTGCGCGATTTTGATCTGAATTTCGTCCGCGTTCACGAGATATTCCGCCGTGACGCCGAAGCGCCCGCTCGCGACCTGCTTGATCGCGGAGCGCGCCGACGTGCCGTCTTCCCGCGGCGCGAAACGCGCGGGATCTTCGCCGCCTTCGCCGGAATTGCTGCGCCCGCCGATGAGATTCATCGCGACGGCGATCGTTTCGTGCGCTTCCTTCGAAATCGAACCGAACGACATCGCGCCGGAAACGAAGCGGCGCATGATCGCCTCCGCCGGCTCGACGCGCTCGAGCGGAATCGCGTTCCCGCGGCGAAAGTCGAGAAAGTCCCGCAGGAAAATTTTCTCCGCCTTTTCGTTGACGCTTTTCGCGAACTCCGCGTATTTCGCGGGATCGTTCTTCCGCGCGGCGAGGCGCAGCGCTCCCGCGGAAGCCGGCGCCCACGCGTGCGCTTCCCCGCCGCGCCGAAAGCGGTAAAAGCCCGGATTTTCAAGCGCGGGAACCGCGTCCGCTCCGTCGGCGGCTGGAACGGCGGCATAAGCTTCGCGGTGCGGCGCGAGCGCTTCCTCGGCGATTTCTTCAAGCCCGATTCCGCCGATGCGGGAAACGACGCCCGGGAAATATTTTTCGACGACGCTCTCGGAAACGCCGAGCGCTTCGAACAGGCAGCCCGCGCGATAGGAGCGCATCGTCGCGATGCCCATTTTGGAAAGGATCTTCAGCAAGCCTTTGGAGACGGCGTCGATGTAGTTCGCTTCCGCCGCGCGAAAGTCCAGCGGCAGCTCGCGGCTCTTCACTTTTTCTTCGAGCAGCGCGTAAACCAAATACGGATTGACCGCGTTCGCCCCGCAGCCGAGCAGCAGCGCGAAGTGCATCGTCTCGCGCGGCTCGGCGGTTTCCGCGATCAGGTCGATCTGGAAACGCTTGCGCGCGGAAATCAGATGCGCGTGAAC
>DVOG01000146.1 GCA_018713755.1 Candidatus Spyradosoma merdigallinarum
TTCGGCGCTCCCGAGCGCGCGAACGCGGCGAGCCAATCCGCTTCCCAGCGGCGTTCCCGCGGCGTGCGCGCATCGTCCGCCGGCGCGTAGGAAGAGTCCGCGAACACGGTTTTCCCGTCGCGCCGCTGGCGGATGCCGTCGCGGAAATCGGAGAAAACGACGAGCGCGTCGTAGCGTTCCCGCAGGAAAACGTCGAGCCACGCGCCGAGAACGCCGGCGGAAAAATGCGCGGCGTATCGCCCGTAGACGGTTTTTCCGCGCCCGGAAAGCCGCGACGCCTCGGTCGCGTCGTCCGCCTTTTTGCGCCGGCCGATCGCGGCGACGTCCTTCGCCCGCATCGTTCGCGCGCCGACGATTTCCCCGTCGCGCGCCTCGATGCCCGCGCCGGAGTAGGCGAAGACGTCCGCGTCGGGAAACTTTTCGTAAATTTCGGCTTTGACCGCGGGCAAATGCTTTTTCATGGAACCGGAGCAATCCAGAAAAACGGCGATGCGCTGCGCGTGAACTTTCGTGCCGAGCAGCACCTTGAATTTTCCGAGATGGTTCCCGCCGCCGCCGATGCCGACGCCCGTTCCCGCGCCGAGCCCGCCGCCGAAGCCGGAAAGCCCGGACGCGCCGCCGCCGTTCCCGCCGCCGGAGGCCGACGCGGCGTTCCCGCCGAGATTCCCGGAAAAGCCGAGCGCGCCCGCAAGGCGGATTTCCGGCATTTCCGGGAGCGCGATTTTCGCGTCCGCCGCGCGCGAAACGATTTTCGGCGCGCCGATTTCCCGCGGCCCGCGGCGGAAAAGCTTCTCCGCGCGGCTTCGATTCGCTCCGAGCGTCCCGTCCGCGCCGCCGCCGCTCCCGGAAACGAACGTCGCCGCCTTTTTCGCGGGAACGTCAACTTCCGCGACGACGAAAAGCAGCGCGCCGACGATCAGCGCGAAATGGAAAAGCGAGGACGCGACGAAACCCGCGCCGCCGAATTTTTTCCAGAACGCGGAAAACGCGCCCGGAGGCGACGCGCGCGGGAACTCCGGAAGCGCGCCGGCGGATTCCGCTTTTCCCTCCGAAGAAAGCGAAGCGTTCCCCGAAGAGAGATTTTCGTTTTCCGGCGGGAGCGCGGCGGGAACGGGCACCGGCACGGGAACGACGACGGGAACGATTACCGTCGGCGCGATGATGATCTGCGGCGCGGCATTTTCGGGAGAGGCGGACGGCGGCTTCGACGGAGGCGAAGACGCGGGAACGGCGTCGTTGGTCGGCATGGCGGAGCGTGCGCGGGGAGGTTTTCGGGAGAGGCGGGGGAGAGAAAATCGCGAGAGGATTTTCGCGAAGCATGCGCGAGGCGCCGCCGCGCGTCAACCGAAATTCTTCGCGGCGCGCGACGCAAAAAAAAAAGAGCGTTCCCGCGGCCGAATGCGCGGGAACGCTCTTTTCGTTCCAAGAAGAAAGAACGGCGGAATTATTCCGCGATGATGCGCCAATGCAGCTCTTCGTGCTTGATCGGCACGGCGGGAAGCTTCCAGATTTCCTTCGCGTATTCCGAAATCGTGCGGTCGGACGAGAATTTTCCGACGCGCGCGGTGTTGAGAATCGCGGATTTCGCCCACGCTTCCTTGTCGCGGAACGCCTTGTCCACGCGCTCCTGGCATTCCACGTAGGAGCGGTAGTCGGCGAGCACGAGGAACGGATCGCCGCCTTCGAGCAGGCTGCGGACGACGGGAGCGAGCGAGCCCGGCGCTTCCGGCGTGAAGTAGCCGCTGCCGAGCCAGCCGAGCACGGCTTTGAGCTCTTCGTCGCGATTGTAGTATTCCCACGGGTTGTAGCCGCGGGAACGCAGCGCCTTGACTTCCTCGACGGTGTTCCCGAAGATGAAGATGTTTTCGTCGCCGACTTCCTCGCGGATTTCGACGTTCGCGCCGTCGAGCGTGCCGATGGTGAGCGCGCCGTTGAGCGCGAGCTTCATGTTGCCCGTTCCCGAAGCTTCCTTGCCGGCGGTGGAAATCTGCTCGGAGAGATCCGCCGCGGGAATGATTTTTTCCGCCAGGGAAACGCGGTAATCGGGAATGAACGCGACTTTGATTCTGCCGTCGACGCGCGGGTCGTTGTTGATTTTCGACGCGACGGCGTTGATCGCGTGAATGATGTGCTTCGCGAGCTCGTAGCCCGGCGCCGCTTTCGCGCCGAAGACGAAGACGCGCGGCACGGTGTCGAGTTCGGGATTGTTCAGAATGCGGTGGTAAAGCGTCAGGATGTGCAGCAGGTTGAGGTGCTGGCGCTTGTATTCGTGCAGACGCTTGATTTGGACGTCGAACAGCGCGTCGGGCGAAACTTCGATCCCGCAGAGCTTTTTGATGATGCGGGCGAGCTCGACCTTGTTCTCGTGCTTGATGTCCATGTAGGCCTTGCGGAAATCCGCGTCGTCGGCGAATTTCTCGAGCCTGCGGAGCTGGTCGAGGTCAGCCGTCCATTCTTTGCCGATTTTGGAATCGATGAGCTTGGAGAGCCCGACGTTGCAGGCGCGCAGCCAGCGGCGCGGCGTGATGCCGTTCGTCTTGTTGTTGAAGCGATCCGGATAAAGCTCGTGCAGGTCGTGGAAGAGCGTCTGCTTGAGCAGTTCCGTGTGCAGCGCCGCGACGCCGTTGGTGGAATGGCAGGTGATGACGGCGAGCGTCGCCATGCGCACCTGCTTCACTTCGCCTTCCTCGATGATGGAAAGCTCGCGCTTCTTGGAAGCGTCGCCCGGCCACTTCTTTTCGACTTCGAGCAGGAAGCGACGGTTGATTTCGTAGATGATCTGCAGGTGCCGCGGGAGCACTTTTTCGAACAGCGGGACGCTCCATTTTTCGAGCGCCTCGGGCAGCAGCGTGTGGTTCGTGTAGGCGAAAACCTTCGTGACGATGCCCCACGCCTTGTCCCACGAATAGCCTTCCACGTCGAGCAGCAGGCGCATCAGTTCCGGGATCGCGATCGTCGGGTGCGTGTCGTTGAGCTGGATCGCCGCCTTTTCCGGGAGCGTGTCAAGCGAACCGTTTTCCGCCTTGTGCCGGCGAATGATGTCCTGCAGCGACGCGGAAACGAAGAAGATCTGCTGCACAAGGCGGAGCTGGCGCCCGATCGCCGCCTTGTCGTTCGGGTAAAGCACCTTGGAAATCGTCTCGCTGTTCGCTTTTTCGCGAATGGCTTCGATGTAGGCGCCTTCGTTGAATTTGTGGAAATCGAAGTCGCGCGTCGCCTTCGCTTCCCACAGGCGCAGGAAGTTGATGGTCTTCGCCTTGTAGCCGACGATCGGGATGTCCCACGGCATGGCGACGAGCGTCTGCGTGTTCACCCAGCGCGGACGGAAGTTGCCGTTGTCGTCGTAGGAAAGCTCAACGTTCCCGTAAATCGGCACTTCGACACGGCGCGACGCGCGGCGGATGTGCCACGGGTTGCCCGCGATCAGCCAGTTGTCCGCCGTTTCGACCTGATAGCCGTTCACGAAGGTCTGGCGGAAAAGCCCGAATTCATAGTGAATCCCGTAGCCGACGCTCGGCAGATCCAGCGTCGCCAGAGAATCGAGGAAGCACGCGGCGAGGCGTCCGAGGCCGCCGTTCCCGAGCCCCATGTCTTTCTCCTCGGAGAAAATCGTTTCGGGATCGAGCCCGAGTTCCCGCATCGCTTCCTGCGCGACTTCGAGCAGCTCCGCGTTGGCGAGATTGTTGCGGAGCAGACGCCCCATCAGGTATTCCACGGAAAGATAGTAGCAGCGGCGCACTTTCTGCGAAGAATGCGCTTCCTGCGTCGTGATGAAACGGTGATGAAGCAGGTCGCGGATCGCGCAGCTGACGGCCGTCAGCCAATCGTGATTCGTCGCGGACTTGACTTCGCGGGCGAGCGTGCAGCGCATATGGTAAAGCACCCACTGCTTGAACGCGGTCACGGAGAGGTTGTCTTCCGCCTGAAGAACCGCCGGCGCATGCTCCGCCGACTTCGCCGTTTTTTTGGTAGATGTCGCTTTTGCCATCGTTTTAGCCAGATTGAATGATGTGAAGTCCTTCCATTGAAAAGGAAAAGCGCGCCCATGACAATGAAATATCCGCGGGAGCGAAAAACGCCCGCGACGGCGAAATGCGCCCTTCCCGCGCGACAAAAAAAAGAGCCGCGCGGGAACGCCCCTGCGCGGCTCTTCGCGAAAAAGGAAGAAAATCACTCTTCGGCGGCGGGCGCCGCCGCGGGAGCTTCAGGCGCGGGAATGTCCGCGAGCTCGATGTCGAAAATCAGCGTGGCGCCGGGCGGAATCATGCCCGCGGCGCGGTCGCCGTAGCCCTGTTCGGCAGGAACGACGATCGTGCACACGCCGCCGACGCCGAGGCGCGGCAGCGCTTCGCCCCACGCCGCGATCAGCCCGCCGAGCGGGAACTGCACGGTCTCGCCCGCTCCCGCCGTGAACGGCACGGGAACGCCGTTCTCGTCGCGCGCGGAACTGTCGAAAATGCTCCCGTCGATGAGTTTGCCCGTGTAGCGCACGGCGACCAAATCGTCCGTCGACGGCTTTTTCGCCGCGTCGCCGGGCTTGACGATTTTCATCAGCACGCCGGAAGGCAGCGCGGAGAAAGCCTTGTCGCCCTCCAGCGTCTTCCTGACGAATTCCGCTCCGAGCTTCTTGTTCTCGGCGGCGGCGGCCTGCATCTCCGCCTCGATCTTTTCGGCGGCGGCGGCCTGCAGCCCTTGGATGAACGCGGAATACGCGTCGTTCATCGCGATGATTTTTTCGGGAAAATCCTTGCCTTCGCCGAGCAGCGCCAGGCGGAAGCCCTCCGTGATCGCGGGAACGTCCTCCGCGGAAACCCGCAGATCCTGAACCAGCCCGCTCTGCTGGCCGACGAGCCAGCCCAGGCCCTGCAGGAACAGCGCGCGCTGCTCCGGCGTAATTTCCGCCGACGCCGCGGCAGGAGCGGACTCGACCGCGGGAACGGTCGGCTTGACGTCTTCCGCCGCGAATGCGAACGGAGCGGCGGCGAGCGCCGCGAACACGGGAAGAAGCGATTTCATGGTGTTTTTCATAATCGGAAACAAAAAAAACTCGGCGGACAGTTTCTTTGTTTTCAAAAAAATTGTCCACTCTTAAAAAGAGCGCGGCGGAAACGGCGTTCCCGCAAAAAAAATCAGCGGAAATACTGATGCTCGGAAACCAGCTGCTGCGCGCGCAGATCGGCGTTCCCGCGCGTCCGCGAAAAATCCCGGAAAAGCACGACCGCCATGAACGCCAGCAGCAGAAACACGAACGCCGTCTGCACCGACGCCAGCGCGCGCCGCGGGAGCGGGCGTCCGCGCAGCCGCTCGATCGTCGCGAAAAGAATGTGCCCGCCGTCGAGCACGGGAACGGGGAGCAGATTCAGAATCGCGAGATTGACGTTGATCAGCACCGTCAGCATCAGCACGCGCCGCAAGTCGAAGGAAATTTCGTAATACGTGTCCGCGATCGAAAAAATGCCGTTGAGATGTCCGACGCCGATGTCGGACTTCGGGTTGACGAGCCCCGCCACGGACTTGAAGGTGAGGTCGGCGGCGTCGACGAGCTGCGCCCACGGCGACTCGCGCACGTATTTCACGGGGCGGCCGATCAGCAGCCCGGCGCGCAGCGCCTTGCGCTCGGGAACGAGCCCCGCCTCGGCGTCCGCCAGCGCGCACGTCGCGCGTTCGCCGCCGGGCAGCTCGAGAAACAGCGTCAGCGTCTGCTTTTTTCCGGAGAAAAGCCGCGCGAGATCCTTCGGCGCGCGCACGGCGACGATGCCGCCCTCTTCGCCGGAAACGGCGGAGACTTTCGCGCCGGGAACGCAGACGCCCGCGGCGGCGCTCTCCGGAGGCAGCGCGTTGAGCACGGTCAGATTGCGCCGCGGCGCCGTTTCGGAAAAGTCGCTCAAATCGTCCGGCGCGGGCACGAGCAGCAGTTCCCGCCGCGCGCCGTTTTCGGAAAAGGAAATTTTCCCCAGCTCACGTCGCGCGGGAACGTATTTCGGCGTCAGCGGCACGGAAATTTCCTGCGCGGGAACGCCGCGTTCGACGACGACGGAGACCGGCGAGCCGCCGGAAAGCTCCAGCACGTCGCCGAAATGCGAAAGCGAATGGACGCGCCGCGTTCCCGCGCCGTCGAGCAAATCGACGCCGACGATGCGGTCGCCGTCGCGGAAGCCCTCGGGAAGCGGAACGCTCCCGCCGGCGTCCGTCGCGACGAGCGGCATCCGCGGTTCGACGCCGAGCGTGCGCACATAGTCGCCGCTGCGCGGATTGTAGGAAACGAGAACCGGGAAAACCTCGCGGACGAACTCCTCGTTCCCGCGGCGGATTTTCAGCGTCGCCGCCGGCGAGCCGTCCGCCGCGCGTCCCGTGCCGAGCGCGATTTTCAGCGCGATGTCCTTGAACGATTCGACCGGCTCGCCGTCGATTTCGAGAATGCGGTCGCCGGGCAAAATTCCCGCCTGCGCCGCGGGCGAAGTCACGAACGTTCCCGCCCGCGTTTCCAGCGTCCGCGCGACGTTCCCGACGACGGCCTCGGAAACGCCCTCCGTCGTCGGCGTCTTCATCAGCCACAGCGCGCTCGCGCACAGCAGCGCGAAAAGCACGTTGAAAAACGCGCCCGCGGCGAAGACGACGACTTTGTCCGCGTAAGAAAGCTTCTTCGCGGGAACGCGGCTTTCCGGCGGCGTTCGCCCCTCGAGCAGCTCGTCTTCCGCGAGCTGCGGGATCGAGACGTAGCCGCCGAGCGGGAGCAGCGAAACGCGGTATTCCGTTTCGCCGCGCCCTTTCCACGAGAAAATTTTCGGCCCGAAACCGATCGAAAAGCGGTCGACGCGCAGTCCGCGCCGTTTCGCGGCGAGAAAATGGCCGAGTTCGTGAACGAAAATCGAACCGCCGAAAAAGAGCACGACGTAGAAAATTCCCCGCGCCGTGAAGAGGAAAGACAGAAACTGTTCCGCCATGACTGAAATCCTGAAAAAAGATATGTTCCCGCTCAGCGCAGCGCGAAAAATCCGCCGTCGCGCGGCGTGCCGCGGAACTCGATTTTGTTGCGGGAACGCAAGCGGTGCGTGTGCCGGGAAACGGACTTTATCGTGCGCTTGAATTCCGCCGCGATCGCGTAGTGATTCGCGCCCGGATGCTTTCTGATGAAGTTCAGCACAAGGTCCGCCGTCATTCGCGTCGGCGCGAACGTTTCGGTTTCCTCCGGATGCTCGAGATACTGCAGCCCCGTCGGCATGAGAAAATAGCCGCCCTTGTTGAGCGAGCCGCGGAACTCGATGAAGCCGCGGTAGCGCAGCTCGGTCGTGAAGCGCGCGATCGTCTTCATCGTCTTCACGAAAAACCGCGCGAGGGCCGGGGAATTCACGCCTTGGTGAAGCGCGATGTAGCGCAGGACGGAATCCGCCGTCACGGCGGCGCGGTCGCTGCTCGCGTCCGTCACGGCGAAATCTTCCGGACGCGTCGGGCAGGAAGCGTCCGTGTAGACGAGCCGAAGTCCGTCGGGTGGCAGCGGTTTCGGCCGCCGGCTGCGTTTTTTTCTGGCTTGCATAAGAAAATGAAGAAAAACAGGAAAAAGCAGGGAAAGCGCGCGGGAACGAAGAAAAAATCGCGCGTCAGGGGATGCGTCCTTCGTCGAAGTCGATCAAGTCGGCGAAGGAAATGATGTCCGTGCGGTCGAGCGCGTCCATTTTCCGCAGCGCGTCCGCGAGCGTCTCGCGGCCCATTTCGCTCATGCCTTTTTGGACGCAGGCGCGGTTCCACGCGGCGACGCGGCAGTCTTTCGGAAAAATTTCGAGCAGACGCGCGTCGAGCTTCGCCTCGTCGTCCCCGCATTCGCGGACGGCGTCGACGACGCTCTGCGGCTCGATGCCGAGATGCATGCAGAGAAAGCGGTCAAATCCGCGGCAAAAATTTTTGCGGTAGGACTTGGGCAGCGTTCCCGCGAGATGCTTGCGGATTTTCGCGATGAAGCGCGGCAGGTGCAGCAGCCCCGTCGCCTTGTGCGGAATGTAGGGCGAAGGCAGGTCGAGGCAGATTTCGCCCGTCGCCGCGCTGAACAGCATGTTCGGGTCGTCCGTCGGGATCGGCTGAATCATGAGCGCACCTCCTTCCGCCGTTCATTTCGCCGCCGCGGGAGCGGCGTCCTGCGCCGGCGCTCCCGAGAGCGTCGCCGCGATGTCTTCGGCGAGCAGATCCAGCGCGTCGTCCAGCGCGCGAACGTACGCGGCGTAGTCGTTCGGGCTCGCGACGGGAACGCTCGCGTGGAAAAGGCGGTTTTTCGCCGCGGGAACGGCGTGCGGCGCGGCGGCCTTCGGCAGCGCCGCGTAAACGGCGGAAATCTCGACGTTCCCGTCGAGCGTGCCGTCGAAGCGGTCGAGCGAAACGGTCACGCGCTGCGCCGACAGCGTTCCCGCCGCGCCTTTTTCCGCCATCGCCGCGGAACAGCGCAAAGCGAGTTCCCGCGCCGCGCCGCGCGCGAGCGGTTCGCCCCAGCGGTTCGCCTCGCTGCGGGAAATCTCGTTCCCGTCGCGCTGAACGATTTGCGGCACGTCGAGGTAAGACGGAATCGTGACGCGGGAAAACGTGACGGCGGGCAGATTTTCGCTCGCCGGCGCCTCGGACGACAGCACGAAGTGCCGCGTCGGCGTCGAGCCCGTTCCCGTCGGAAACAGCGAAAAGGAGCAGCCGGAAAGCGCAACGGCGGCGACGGCGGCGGCGAACGGCAAACACGGAATTTTTCGTTTCGGATTCATCTTCATGAAAAGTTTTTTTTTGCGGAATTTCTTTTTTTTTCGGAGGAAAAATCGGCGGGAGCGGCGCGCGGTCTCATCGGCCCTCGCCCGGCGCATGCTCGGCGGCGGGAGCGGCGAGCCCGGACTGCAAATACTCCGCCAGGGCGCGGACGGCGCGCGCGGCGTCGTTGATCTGAACGAGCACGTCGCCGAGCTCCTGGCCGAGCGAGCCTTGCGGGAGCGCGAACGCGCCCTGGATCGTCCCGACGGCGGCGCTGACGTCCGCGAGCGCGGCGCGCAGCTCCGCCAAGCTCGTCTTCAATTCCGCGGCGACGGGATCGACCTGCCCGGCGATGCTCGCGGAAAGCGCGTCCAAATCGCGGATGAGGCGGTCGGCGTTTTCCAGCGTTTCCTTCAGCTGCGGGTCTTCGAGAATCGTCGCCGCGGAATCCGTCAGGCGCACGACGTTGTCGTTGATTTTCCTGAATTCGATCGCGGCGACGCCGTCCTCGATGCGGCGGACGGTTCGGCGCATCTGCGCGGAAAGCGCGGAGAAATCCGCCTCGGAAAGGTCTTCGAGAATCGTCGTCACGGCCTTCATCATCTGCGAAGTGTTCGACGGGATCGTCGGGATTTCGGGGAGACCGGCGGCGTTCCCGCTCCCGCGGAGCACGACGGGCGTGTCGGGGAAAAAGTCGAGGTCGACGTAGAGCAGCCCCGTGACGATGCTCGTCATCTGGATGCGCGCGCGCAAGCCGTCGCGGACGGCGCGCTCCAGCTTCTCGCCGTCGAAGTCGGACAGCGGCGAGGCCTCGTCGTCGCGGCTGATTTCGATGATGACGGGAACGGCGAGATCGCTCGAACGCTGACCTTCGAGCCGCAGGCGGACGGCCTTCACGCTGCCGACCTTGACGCCTTTGAATTTCACGGCCGAACCGATGTCGAGTCCGTTGATGGAGTCGCGCACGTAAATCACGTACTGCGCCGATTCTTTTCCGAAGGACATGCCGCCGAAAAAGACGACGCACGCGAAAAGAAGCACGGCGAAGACGACGACGAAAGCGCCTACGGCTGTTTTGCTTACGGGTTTGCTCATGGAAGAAGATGCGGGTTCGAAGAAAGAAATGCGTTTCGCGCTCACGAGAAATTCATCGTTCCCGCGCGCGTGAGGAAGCGGCGGATGTCTTCCCGCCCGGAGGCGAGGAGTTCCCGCGGCGCGCCGAGCGCGCCCGCGGTTTTCGTTTTCGCGTCGAGGAAGAGCGCCCGGTCTCCGACGGCGAAAATGCTGTCCAGCTCATGCGTGACGATGACGATCGTCGTGCCGAGCGACTCGCGGATGTTCAGCGTGAGGTCGTCGAGCTCCTTCGACGCGATCGGGTCCAGCCCCGCGCCGGGCTCGTCGAAAAACAGAATTTCGGGATCGAGCGCGATGGCGCGCGCGATCGAGGCGCGTTTCGCCATGCCGCCGGAAATCTCCGAAGGATACTTTTCCGCCGCGGCGGAAAGACCGACCAGCGCCAGCTTGCAGCGGGCGACTTCCTCGCGCTCCCGCGCATTCAGCGTCGTGTATTCCTCGAGCGGGAGCGACACGTTTTCGAGCAGCGTCATCGACGACCACAGCGCGCCTCCCTGATACATCACGCCGATGCGCCGCAGCAGCGCGTCGCGTTCCCGCGGCGCGGCGTCGTTCAGCTTTTTCCCGAAGAGAAGAACCTCGCCCGAGCGCGGGCGCAGCAGCCCGATGAGGCAACGCAGCAGCGAAGATTTCCCGCAGCCGCTCCCGCCCATGATGATGAAGATTTCTCCGGCGGAAACGGAAAAATTCAGATTCCGCATGATTGCGGGCTCGTTCCCGTAGCCGATCGCCAGCCGGCGCACGTCGATCAGCGCCCTGCGTTTCTCCTGCGGTCCCGTCGTTTCCATGCCTCAGAACCCCAGCACGTTGAAGGCCACAGCGAAAACGCCGTCGCCGATGACGATTAAAGTGATGCCCAGCACGGAGGCGGACGTCGCCGCTTCGCCCACGTCGAGCGAGCTTTTCCCCGCGTTCATGCCGCGGAAGCAGCCCGCCCACGCGACGAGCCAGCCGAAGAACACGCTTTTTATCAGCCCGGAAAAAAGATGCTCCGGGTTCATCGTCATCACGGTCATGTTCCAGAACTGCTCGAGCGTGACGCCCATCGTCGAGACGACGGCTAGCCCGCCGAGCATCCCGACGATGTTCGAGTAAAGCGTCAGCAGCGGCATCATCAGCGTCAGCGCGATGATGCGCGGGAGCACGAGATATTCCACGGGATTGACCCCGAGCACGCGGAAGGCGGAAATTTCCTCGCTCGCCTGCATGCTGCCGATTTGCGCCGCGAACGCCGATCCCGTGCGCCCGCACATGATGACGCTCGTCATGATCACGCCCATTTCGCGGAACATGGCGATGGCGATCAGGCTGACCACGTAGATGATCGCGCCGAAACGCTCCAGCTGCATCGCGCCGATGTAGGCGAGAATCATGCCCGTGATGAACGAAATCAGCGAAATGATGGGCAGCGCGTCGATCCCGCAGCTCTGCACGAAATAAAGCAGATCGCGGCCGCGGAAGCGCGCTTTGCCGCAGAAAAGCCGCCCGAAGGCGCAGACGGTCTCGCCGAGAAATTCCAGCTGCTTGCGGAAGTCGGAGGCGAAGCGCGTCGCCCGATTTCCGATGCGGTAAAAAATGTCGCCTTCGTCGATTTTCGCGCGCTCGTCGGGCGCGTTCCCGCCGCCGACGAGCGCGAGCTCCGCCAGCCGCCGCAGATTGTCCGGAAGCGTGCTCAAATCCGCCTCGATTTCCTTTTCGCGGCAAAGCGCGACGCAGCGCAGCACGTAGCACACGAGGCTCGAATCGTAAGACGAAACGCCGGCGCAGTCGAATTTCAGCCGGCACGCGCCGCGCGTCTCGGCGAGCGCCTTTTCGAGCGTTCCCGCGTCGTCGAGCCCGTCCGAAATCGACCACTTCCCGCTCGGCCGCGCCGTCAGCGTTCCCGTCGCCTCGTCGCGCTCGACGGGAACGGCGGCGCGCTTCGACGGAGAAGATTTTCTGCGGGAGACGAAAAGCATTTTTCGGAAACCTTACCCCCCCGCTCTTCTTTTCGCGAGAAAAAAAGAGCGTTCCCGCGCGGGCGCCGGCTCAGGCGATTTCGTTCTGCACGATCTGCTCGAGCGTCTGGCGGCGGCGAATCAGGCGCATTTCGCCGTTTTCGCAAAGCATCGCCTCCGCCGATTCCGGGAACGAGTTGTAGTTTTTCGCCGACATCGCGGCGCAGTAGGCGCCGGCGCCGCCGACGATGCAGAAATCGCCGATTTCCGCCCGCGGGAGCGCGCGCTCCGCCAGCGTCTCCGGCTCGCCGGGCGCGCAGGAGACGAGGTCGCCGGATTCGCAGCAGTGCCCGACGACGACGTAGTTCTCCGTCTCCGCGGGAACGGCGCGTCCGGGCTTTTTCGCGAGGAAAATCGGGTGCTGCGCGCCGTAGAGGCTCGGGCGGAGAATGTCGGTCATGCCCGAATCGAGCTTGATGAATTTCCGGCCGGACGCGCCGGTGTCGACGACGTCCTGCACGCGCGCGAGAATCGCGCCCGCGTTCGCGACGAGATACGTTCCCGGCTCGATTTCGAAATGCAGCCGCCGCCCGGTCTCCTCCGCGAGCTGCGCGATCGCGTCGCGCACGGGAGCGCCGCAGTCCTGCAAATCCGTCGTTTTTTCGCCGTCGACGCGGGCGACCTTGTAGCCGCCGCCGAAGTCGAGCGTGCGCGCCGTCGGAAACAGCCGCACCATGCCGAGCGAGCGCAGCGCGGCCTTCTGCCACACGGCGGGGTCGCTCCCGCTGCCGATGTGCGTGTGGATGCGCTCGAGCTCCAGCCCGTGCTTTTCCAGAATCTCTTTGACCGTTCCCGCGTATTCGTGCCAAATGCCGAAGGAGGAATCCGGCCCGCCGACGTTGGTTTTCCCCGTGCCGCCGGACCCCATGCCCGGATTGAAGCGCACGCCGACGCGCGCCCCCGGGAACGCGCGCCCGAAGCGCTCGAGCTGGTCGAGCGAGCACGCGTTGAACTTGACGCCGCCGCGCAGAAGCTCCGCGAAATCTTCCGGAAGCTCCTGCGTCGAAAGCGAAATTTTTTCGGCGGGAACGCCGGCGAGCATCGCGCGGCGGACTTCGTAGACGCTGGACGCGTCGAAATGCAGGCCGAGCGAAAGGAAAAGCCGCAGCACGGCGGCGTTCGGGCACGCCTTGATCGCGAAGCGCACCGTCAGCCCGAACGCGTTCGGGAACGCGAGGCAGGCGGCGGCGTTCGCGCGGAGCGTCTTTTCGTCGTAGACGTAAAGCGGCGTGCCGAAGCGCTCGGCGAGCGCGGCGGCTTTTTCCGCGGAAAGAAAGGGATGTTGCGTCATAAGATTTTTTTTTCGGAAATTTTCGGAAAGAACTATCGCGGATCGGCGCGCGGGAGTGAAGTTTTTTCTCGCGGCGGGAACGTCATTTGATCGTCGTCTCGTTCACGTCCGCGTGGCGCAGCTGCCAGGAATTCCACAGATTGTGGCAGACGACGTAAAACGTCGGGCCGAGCGCCACGACGGGATTGAAGAACGCGAGCCCGACCCAGAGCATCAGCATCGTGTTCTTCTGACCGAGCGACTGCGAACACTCGCGCCGGAAGCGCGGTTCGCCGAGAAAGTAGCCCGCGGCGAAATTGATCGCGCACAGCGACGCCGCGAGCGCGAAAATCTCCAGCAGCAGCGTGGGCGACAGGTGTTCCTGCTTGCTCACGTAGGCGGAACTCTGCGCGCAAACCGTGAAGAGCATCACCATCCACAGGTAAAACGAAAGGAATTTCCAGCGCCGGATGAACGCCGCGACGGGCTTCATGAAGTTGCGGAAAATCACGGAAAGCGCGAAGGGAACGCCGACCAGCATCATCGTTTTCCACGCCAGCGAAAACGTGTCGATTTCAAGAGCGTCGCCGAAGACGAGCGCCGAGACGGGAGCGAGCGCGACCGCCGTGAAAAGATTCGTCGAAACGACGCTCACCGTCGCGTAATCCTCGCGCCTGCCGAGCAGCCCGGTGATCACGGGAGCGGCGTTCGCCGTCGGCGTCATGCCGATGAGAAACGCCATCACCGCGAAGTCTTCGTTCCCCGTCAGTTTCCCGACGGCGAAGTAGGCGCACGTCGCCAGCGCGACCATGAACAGCGGGATGCGCAGATGGCTCCAGCCGGTGCTTTCGCGGCTGAACTTCACGTCGATGAACGAAAACAGCAGCATCAGCATGACCATCGGCGGGACGAAGTCGCCCGCGCAGTTTTCGAAGAACGCTCCCGCCGGACGGAAAAGCGCGGGAACGCCTCCGCCCAGCGCCATCGCTCCGACGAGGCAGAGCATCCGCCGCGTGCCGGGATTGATTCGGATTTTCATAAAAGGGCGCGATTATAACGCGTCGACGCTTCCGCGGGAACGGAAATTTTGCCTGTTGCGCAACGGAAACGGAACCTGTAAAAAGTGCGCCGATGAAAAAGTTCAGCCCCGGTCCCGCAAAAGGTCTCCTTTTCGCCGGTCTCGTCTGCGCCCTGTCCGTTCCCGCGGCGGAAGCGGAACGCGAAGCGCGCGCCTCCATGAACGTGCTTTTTCTGATGGCGGACGACATGCGCCCCGAACTGGGCTGCTACGGCGTGAAGGAAGTCCGCACGCCCTGCATCGACCGCCTCGCCGCGAGCGGCGTCGTGTTCCGGAACGCCTACTGCAACGTTCCCGTGAGCGGCGCCTCGCGCGCGAGCCTGCTCACCGGCGTCTACCCTCGCTGGCCGAACCGCTTCACGAGCTTCTCCGCGCGCGCGGACAAAGACTGCCCGGAGGCCGTCCCGCTTCCCGCCTGGTTCAAGCGCTTCGGCTACCGCACGGTGTCCGCGGGAAAAGTTTTCCACCACATCGAAGACTGCGCCGACGCCTGGAGCGAGCCGCCGTTCCGCACGCATCCCGACGGCTACGACGTGTATTGGGCGGAATACAACCGCTGGGAACTTTGGCAAAACTCGGAGTCGGGAAAATTCATCAATCCGAAAACCATGCGCGGGCCGTTCTGCGAATCCGCCGACGTTCCCGACGAAGCCTACGACGACGGCAAGCTCGCCGCGCGCGCCGCCGCCGACCTGCGCCGCCTCCGGGACGCCGGCGAACCCTTCTTCTACGCCTGCGGTTTCTGGAAGCCGCATCTGCCCTTCAACGCGCCGAAAAAATACTGGGATCTTTACGACCGGGAAAAAATCCCGCTCCCGCCGAACCGTTCCCGCCCGAAAAATCTGCCCGCCCAGGTGCGCAATTCCTCCGAAATCCGCGCCTACGCGCGCGTCTCCGCGGAAAACGCGCGCGACGAAGCGTTCCTGCGGGAAGTGCGCCACGGCTACTACGCCTGCCTCAGCTACGTCGACGCGCAGATCGGGAAAGTGCTCGACGCGCTCGACGCGCTCGGCTTGGCGGACAGCACGATCGTCGTGCTGCTGGGCGACCACGGCTGGAATTTGGGCGAACACGGCTTCATCGGGAAACACAATCTGATGGACACGGCGACGCGCGTGCCGCTCATCATCCGCGTTCCCGGGAAAAAAACCGGCGAAACCGCCGCGCTGACGGAGTTCGTGGACCTTTATCCCGCGCTGTGCGACCTGTGCGGGATTCCGCAGCCCGAAAACCAGCTCGACGGGAGCAGCTTCGCCCGCGTTTTCGACGATCTTTCCGCGAAAACCAAGGACGCCGTCTACATCCAGTGGGAAGGCGGCGACAACGCCGTTTCCCGCCGCTTCAGCTACGCGGAATGGCGCAGAAACGGCAAAAAAACCGCCGCCATGCTTTTCGACCACGACGCCGACCCGCGGGAAACCGCGAACGGAATCGGACAAAAAAAATACGCCCGCGACGTCGCCGCGCTGGAAAATTTCATCCGACAGAAAAAAGCAACATTCGGAAGACAAACCCCATGATCATCAAAAACACCCTGCGGAAAGCGCTGCCCGCCGCTTTCCTGCTCCTCCTCTGCGGCGCGCTGCACGCCGAGCGGCAAGACATCCTGCTCAACGACGGCTGGTCGTTCCGCTTCTCGCACCAAGTGGAACGCGGCACCGAACGGCGCGTCGACCTGCCGCACACCTGGAACGCGAAAGACGCGCTCTCCGGCAAACTCGACTACAAGCGCGGGATCGGCAACTACGAAAAGAAAATCGCCGTCCCCGCGGACTGGAAAGGCAAGCGCCTTTTCCTGCGCTTCGAAGGCGCGAACAGCGTCGCGAACGTCTTCGTGAACCGCCGCTGGCTCGGCGAGCACCGCGGAGGCTACGGCGCGTTCGTCTTCGAAATCACGGACCGCGTCAACTACGGCAAGGAAAACACGATCACCGTGCGCCTCAACAACGGAGAGCGGCTCGACGTGATGCCGCTCGTGGGCGACTTCAATTTCTACGGCGGCATTTACCGCGACGTGCATCTGCTCGTCACCGACGACGTGTGCATCTCGCCGCTGGACTACGCGTCCTCCGGCGTGCGGCTTTTCCAGGAAGACGTCTCGGAAAAGCAGGCGACCGTCCGCGTCGTCACGGCGCTTTCCAACGGCGCCGACGTTCCCGCGGACGTCCGCGTCCGCGCGCGCATTCTCGCCGACGGAAAAGTCGTGCAGGAAAAAGACCGCGCGGTCTCCGTTCCCGCGGACGCCTCCGCCCGGGCGGAAATCGAGTTCGACATGAAAAATCCGCGCCTGTGGAACGGCCGCGAAGATCCGTTCCTGTACCGCGCCGAAATCGTCCTGCTGCGCGGCGGCAAGGAAATCGACCGCGTGGAGCAGCCGCTCGGCCTGCGTTTCTTCCGCATCGATCCCGACAAGGGCTTTTTCCTGAACGGCAAGCACCTGCCGCTGCGCGGCGTCTGCCGCCACCAGGACCGCGACGGCATCGGGAACGCGCTCTCGAAAGAGCATCACGACGAAGACATGGCGATCATGCTTGAAATGGGCGTCAACGCCGTGCGCCTCGCGCATTACCCGCACGCGGAATATTTCTATGATCTGGCGGACAAGCACGGCCTCGTCGTCTGGGCGGAAATTCCCTTCGTCGGTCCCGGCGGCTATCTCGACAAAGGTTTCGTCGACCATCCCGCGTTCCGCGCCAACGGCAAGGAACAGCTCAAGGAAATGATCCGCCAGCACGGGAACCATCCCTCCGTCTGCATGTGGGGCCTGTTCAACGAGCTGACCGCCGCCGGAGACAATCCCTGCGACTACATCCGGGAACTCAACGCCCTCGCGCACGAAGAAGACCCGACGCGCCCGACCGTCGCCGCGAGCAACCAGCAGGGCGCCATCAACTTCATCACCGACGCGATCGCGTGGAACCGCTACGACGGCTGGTACGGCGGAACGCCCGCCAACCTGGGCCGCTGGCTCGACTCCATGCACAAAAACCATCCCGAGCTGCGCATCGGCATCAGCGAATACGGCGCCGGCGGGAGCATCCTTCACCAGCAGGACGAGCTGAAAAAGCCCGTCGCCGCAAGCTGGCATCATCCCGAAAACTGGCAGACGCATTACCACATCGAAAACTGGAAAATTCTCTCCTCCCGTCCCTTCGTCTGGGGAAGCTTCGTGTGGAACATGTTCGACTTCGGCGCCGCGCACCGCCGCGAAGGCGACCGCCCCGGCATCAACGACAAGGGACTCGTCACCTTCGACCGCAAAATCCGCAAAGACGCCTTCTACTTCTACAAAGCGAACTGGATCAAGGACGTTCCCGTGCTTCACCTCGCGGGAAAACGCCACGTGAAGCGCTCCGCTCCCGCGCAAACCGTCATCGCCTTCACGAACCTGCCCGAAGCCGAGCTCTTCGTGAACGGCGAAAGCCGCGGGACCGCCAAGCCCGACGCCGTCGCCGTCGTCTCGTGGAAAAACGTCGCGCTGCGCCCGGGCGAAAACGAAATCCGCGTCGAAGCCCGCGCCGCCGACGGCAAAAAAATCAGCGACGCCGTTTCCTGCGTCCTCGCTCCCGAGGAAAAAAAGAAACAATGACGACGACGCCTTTCCCGCCGCGGAATTTTTTCGCCGCGTTCACGGACGCGCACGCGCATCTGCCCGCGTCCGCGGCGGACGACGCCGCCGTGCGCCTCCCCGCGGGAACGCGCGTCCTGCTGAACGCGACGCGCCCCGGGGACTTCCCGCGCGTCGCCGCGCTCGCCGAAAAATTCCCCGACGCCGTCGTTCCCGCCTTCGGCGTCCATCCCTGGTTCGCCGACGAATGGAGCGCCGAAGCGGAAAAGATTCTGCGCCGTCGTCTTTCGGACGCGCCGGGCGACGCCGCCGTCGGGGAAATCGGGCTCGACCGCTGCCGCGGGAACGCTCCCGCGCAGGAAAAAGCCTTCCGCGAACAGCTCGAAATCGCGGCGGAATTCCGCGCGCCCGTCTCGATTCACTGCGTCCGCGCGTTCGGTCGGACGGAAGAAACGCTGCGCGCCTTCGCCGAAGCGGGAACGCTCCCGCCCTTTCTGCTTCACGCCTACGGCGGCTCGCCGGAACAGGCGAAAATCTTCGCGCGGCTCGGCGGCGCGTTCTCCGCGCCGCGGAAGCCGCTCCCGCCCGAGTGCCTCGTCGTTCCCGAATCCGACGCGCCGCTCTCCGCCCGCTGACTCGCGGAAACGGGAACGGACGCATCGCTTCCGCGCGGGGACGAAACGAAAGAAAAAAAGCGTCCCCGCAGGATATCCCGCGGGAACGCCGTGTTACCTGATAAACTGATTCTCCGCCGAATCGGCTATGAATCAGAAATCTTTTCTATGCCGCAGCATTATTTGCGGCGGCGACGCGAAGCCACGAGCGCGAGAGCGCCGAGACCCGCGAGCAGACCGAACGCCGACGGCTCCGGAAGCGCAGCGGGCGTAACGCCGATGAGGGAAACGCCGGACTTGTGGTTCACCGTGAAGGAGAGATTGCCGGAAGCATCCGTCGTCGCGACGAACGTCACCGCAACCGGATCCCCCGTGTTCAATCCGTCGAAGAGAACGCTGGATCCGATATCAAGCGTATTCCAGGAGGAATCGCTGGCGAGCGAACCGTAGTTCCCGCTGACGAACGTGCCGGTTCCGACGCTGAGCACCGCGCCACTTTCGCTGCTCTTGGAGAAGACGGCGCTGAAGGTGTAGTCCGTCGAAGCGCTGAGCCCCGTGAACGAGAACGTCAGAGAGCTATTCGCGTGCCCATGGCTGAATCCGGAGGAGAGCCCCTTAAGGGCGCTCGCTTCAAGCCCCGTCGCCGCGGCAAGAGCGTCCAGCGCAGCGCCGTCAACGATGGTGCCCGTAATGCCGGCGCCCCAATATTTCCCGGAGGCTCCGCTGGAGTTCGTAACGGACAACGTTCCGCCTTCCAGAGAGGCGGTAATGCTGGTGCCGGCGTCAACCCCGGCGGCAAGATCGCCGACATCCACGTTGGTCGCGCCGGTGACACCGGGATTTTCAAACACGACGACGTCGGCGTTGGCGAAAGCGGTTCCCGCAATAAGGAGAGCCGCGACTGAGATATAGTTCTTCATAGTGATCTTATGATGAATTATTTAGGTTATCTTCGGAAACGAACCCCCGCGAGAACACCCCGCAGAACCCTGTCTCATTTCCTTGTCTGCGATTCTGAAAAAAAAAGTGTCCTTGCAAGCACATTTTCGGACTTGTTTTTTGCGCCTCCCTGCCGCATTTCTTCTCTGCCCTGCGGGAACGGAAAGAATTGTGCCGCCTCTCCGAGGCTTTTTTTTCTTTTCGGCTGTCCGATTTTCCCCATGCTCGCGCATGGGGTTCTTGGGATTGTGCCGCGCCTCCGGCGCTCGCTCCCGCGGCGCGCGAAACGCCGAAACAAGTCCGTCCTCGCGCGGGAACGACACTCGCGAAAGCAAAATAATCCGACGGGAACGCGACGTTTCCTCGGCGTCCCCGCATCGCCGGAGCCTCGGAGAGGCGGCACAATCTCCCCGCGGGAGCGAAGCTCGCGGACTTCTTTTCGCCGCGGATCCGCGTTTCCGATACGCGCCGACGCATTCCCGCGCATCCGTTCCCGCAAAAAAAAAGAGCGTCCCGCTCCGGCTTGCGCGGCCGTGGGCGGGAACGCTTCTTTCCGCGCGGGATTTCAGTGCGCGCGCGCGGCTTCGCGGGCGGCTTTTTTCTTGTCCCACTTGAGGACGGGATCGGGAATCGTCCCGCCGAGCTCGTAGAGTTTTTTCTTGTCGTGGATCATCGCCGCGCGGGAACGGCCGTTGAGGGAATATTCGCTTTGGAGCACGATGGCGGCTTCGGGGCAAACTTCCTGGCACATGCCGCAGTAGATGCAGCGCAGCATGTTGATTTCGAATTTCGCGGGAGCCTTTTCGACGTGATCGTTCCCGGCGGCGGGATCGATCGGCCCGGGCGTGATGCGGATGGCTTTCGGCGGGCAGACGAATTCGCAGAGCTGACAGGAGACGCATTTTTCGCGTCCGTTCTGATCCTTCACGAGCGTGGGCAGTCCGCGATAGCCTTTCGGGATGACCGGGCGCTCGAGCGGATATTTCAGCGTGACGGGCTTGCGGAGCATGATGCCGAGCGTGATCTTCATGCCGGCGAGCACCTGCGGGATGTAAAGTTTTTCCCACCAGCGCAGCGGCTTGCGGGGAACGACTTTGATGTTTTGCGTTGCCATCTTCTTGAAATCGGAAAAATTGAAAAACGGACAGAGAAAAAATCAGCGCAGCAGCGTTTCGTAAACCGCGAAGAACACGAAGTACGCGACGGCGTTGGCGATCGCGAACGGCAGCAGCAGTTTCCAGCCGACGCGCATCACCTGGTCGAAGCGGAAACGCGGCACCGTCCAGCGGATCCAGATGATCACGAAAAGCACGCAGAGCACCTTGACGGCCAGGCAAACAACGCCGAGCAGCGCGCCGGGAACGCCGTCGAGTCCGAACGACGGAGGCAGAAACGGGAGCGCGTTCCAGCCGCCGAGGAAGAACAGCGTGAACAGAATCGAGCCGAGAATCATGTGCAGGTATTCTCCCGTGTAGAAAAGCCCGAACTTGAACGTGCCGTATTCCGTGTGGAAGCCGCCGACCGTGTCCGTCTCCGATTCCGGCATGTCGAAAGGCTGGCGG
>DVOG01000147.1 GCA_018713755.1 Candidatus Spyradosoma merdigallinarum
CGCTCGGAAAGCAGCACCGTGCGCGCGCAGCACGCGGCGTTCCCGCGATAAATTTTCGCCTGCCGCCGGAAGCGCAGAAAACGCTTCACTTTCGAGCGGAGGCCGTCCCCGCGGAAACGCCGCTCGTAGAAGCACGGATCGGTGTGGATTGCGGCGATCACGGGAACGCCGCAGCGCGCCGCCTCGCGCGCGAACGGGAAACGCTTGCCGTCCGCCCACAGAAAAAGCACGACGCCGATGCGCTTTTCCCGCAGGAGCTTTTCGAAAAACGCGGCGTTTTCCGGGCAGGAGAACGTCTTTTCGTTCGGCAGGAAAAACTGCCGCTCCGCGTCGGCGAACTCGCGCCAGACGGGCTTCGCCGCGAGATAAAACACGCCGTTCCCGCGCGCCTCGAAATCGCCGCGCACGGACGCGCACCAGCGTTCGACGCCGCCTTTTTCCGGCGCGATCGCGTTGCAGAAGAAAAGCAGAATGTTTCCCGAAAAAGACATCGGCGGCGCGTTTTTTCTTTCAGAGTCTGCCGTCGACTTGGTCGGCGGGCAGGAAGCCCTTGACGTCGAAAAGCACGGAAGCGGGCTTGCGCAGCGCGGCGACGTCCAGCGTTTCGAACGCCTTGTGCGAGACCGCGAGCACCACCGCGTCGAATTTTTCCTGCGGGAGCACGTTCGAAACATCGACGCCGTATTCGCGCCGCGCGACTTCCGCGTTCGCCCACGGGTCGTGAATCACGATGTCCAAATCGTATTCCTTGAGCGTGCGCACGATGTCGATCACGCGCGTGTTGCGCACGTCCGGACAATTTTCCTTGAACGTGAAGCCGAGAATCAGGATTTTCGAGCCCACGACCTGGATTTTTTTCCGAATCATCAGCTTGATAACGCGCGTCGCCGCGTATTCGCCCATGCCGTCGTTCATCCGCCTCCCCGCGAGGATGATTTCCGGATTGTAGCCGTGGCGCTGCGCGCATTGCGCGAGGTAATACGGATCCACGCCGATGCAGTGCCCGCCGACCAGCCCCGGGCGGAACGGCAGGAAGTTCCACTTCGTTCCCGCCGCCGCGAGCACCTCATGCGTGTCGATGCCCAGTTTCGTGAAAATTTTCGAAAGCTCGTTCACGAACGCGATGTTGATGTCGCGCTGCGAGTTTTCGATCACCTTCGCCGCTTCCGCGACCTTGATGGATGAAGCCATGTGCGTTCCCGCGGAAATCACCGAGGCGTAGACCGCGTTCACGCGCGCCGCCGTCTCGGGCGTCGAACCGCTCGTCACCTTCTTGATTTTTTCGACCGTATGCTCTTTGTCTCCGGGATTGATGCGCTCCGGCGAATAGCCCGCGAAAAAGTCGACGTTGAGCTTCAGGCCCGAAACTTTTTCCACCACGGGAACGCACTCGTCTTCCGTCACGCCCGGATAGACCGTCGATTCGTAGACGACGACGTCGCCGCGCGAAATGACTTTCCCGACCGTCTCGCTCGCGCCCCGAAGCGGACGCAAGTCCGGGTTGTTGTTCTCGTCCACCGGCGTGGGAACGGCGACCACGTAGAAGTTGCAGCCGCGGATGTCCTCGATGTCCGCCGTGCACTTGAAGCCGTTCGCGAGCGCGGCGCGCAGCAGCTCGTCGGAAACTTCCAGCGTCGCGTCGTGCCCCGCGTTGAGCGCGTCCACGCGGGAACGGTTCATGTCGAAACCCACCGTTTCGTATTTCGTCGAAAAAAGCCGGGCGAGCGGCAAGCCCACGTAGCCCAAGCCGATGACGCAGATTTTCGTTTCAGAGGTCATTGCGTTTTCCTTTCCGCAAAAAATATTTCGGGCGCTTTCTTTTCCGCGTATCCGCGTTCTCATTACAAATGATCGCGATACCACGCGCAGGCTTCGCGAAGCCCGTCGCGCAGCGAATGCGTCGGCGCGTAGCCGAGGAGTCGCTTCGCCTTTTCGATGCTCGCCAGCGAATGCGGAATGTCGCCGAGCCGATTCGGTCCGTGGACGGCGGGAACGTCCGCGATGGCGGGATCGAACGCGCTCAGAATTTCCTTCAGGCAGGCGAAAAGCTCGTTGAGCGTCGTGCGCTCGCCGAACGCCGTGTTGTAAACTTGGTTTTCCGCTTCCGGATTCGCCGTTTCCAACGCGAGCAGATTCATCTGAATCACGTTGTCGACGTAGGTGAAGTCGCGCGAATAATTCCCGTCGCCGTTGATCGTCGGCGACTCGTGCGCGAGAAGCTTTTTCACGAAAAGCGGGATCACCGCCGCATACGCGCCGTGCGGATCCTGCCGCCGTCCGAACACGTTGAAATAGCGCAGTCCGATGCAGCTCATCCCGTAAGTTTTCGCGAAGACGTCCGCGTAAAGCTCGTTCACGAACTTCGTCACCGCGTAGGGAGAAAGCGGACGCCCGATTTTGTCTTCGACTTTCGGGAGCGCCTTCGAATCGCCGTAGGTCGAGCTGCTCGCCGCGTAAACGAAGCGCCGCACTTTCGCGTCGCGCGCCGCGATCAGCATGTTGAGAAAACCGGAGATGTTGACCGCGTTCGTCGTCGCCGGGTCTTTGATCGAACGCGGAACGGAACCCAAAGCCGCCTCGTGAAGCACCGCGGAGCACCCTTCCAGCGCCTTGCGGCAATCGTCAAGCTCGCGGATGTCGCCGACGACGAGCCTGAACGTCCGCGGGAACGCTTCAAGCAACGGGAACACGTTTTCGGGCTTGCCCGTCGAAAAGTTGTCCAGGCAAACCACTTCGTTCCCGCGGCGCAGCAACGCCTCGCACAGATTCGAGCCGATAAACCCGGCTCCCCCGGTTACCAATATTTTTTCAGCCATTTTCTGAACGGATTTCTTCAAGTTTCGGAAAAGTTTCGCGCGTCCAGCGCAGGACGAAGCGGGAGGCGTCGGGGCGGGAGAACTCCAGGGCGAAAGTTCCCGCGGGAACGTCGTCGAGGCGGCGTTCGAAGCGCGCTCCCGCGAGCTGCGCAAGCAGCGTTTTCAGCGCGGAAAACGCCGGACGCGCCCGCGGATTTTCCGCGTCCGCGTCGTCGACCAGCCCGAAGCCGCGGTGGACGAGCCGCCACCAGTAGACGCGGGAAACGTGCC
>DVOG01000148.1 GCA_018713755.1 Candidatus Spyradosoma merdigallinarum
TCGCGCACCGCCGCGCGGTCCTGCACCAGCGCCAGCGCGACGCCGTTCCCGCGCGCATGGAGTTCCCGCGCCTTTTCCGCCGCGAAATCCCACTGCGGGCGCCCCTTGTGACGGTAGACGCGCAGCAGCACGGGAAGCCGTTCCCGCGCCGCCTCTTCGAGTTCCCCGAGAAAGCGCAGCTGCGTTGCCCAGTCCTGCTCGAAGGTAGCTTCCAGCGTCATGCCGAAGGTGCCCGCAAACGCCGCGGGCGCGCGGAACGAAAGCGCGTCGGCCTCCGCGAAATTCCTCCGCAGCGCAAGCCCGCGCGCTAAAACTTCACGCGCGATTCGGAACACGTTGGACAACGGACGCAGCTTCCGGGAATTTTTCTTGTCGTGAACGATGAGCGCCTGCGCCGTCTTTTCGTCCCAAAGCCAAAGGCCGCGCCCTTCGAAAGGCGTTTCGGCGCGCGGCGCCCGATGCGGCACGCGCCGCGAAAATTCCTGGAACGGATGCCGCAGAAACCGCGTGCGGCAATGAAACTCCCACGCCGCCATGCCCTTCTCCACGCCGCGGCGAAAACCGTCCGGCTGCGGGCAGGAACCCGCGTACATGTGGCAGAAAAACCAGCGCAGCTCGGACGGCAGATGCAGCCGCGCCAAATCGCGCCCGCGCTGCTCCCAGGACAGCGTTCCCGCGGGAAAAATCCGCACGCGGTCGAGGTCGAGAAAAAAGACCTCCCACGTTCCCTCCGGCGTCTTTTTCAGACCGATGTTCTGGTTGCCCAAATCGCGGTGAACGATCCCGCAGTCGTGAAACGCGCGGCAGGCGTCGGCGACCGTCTGCATCAGCGCGGAAAGCTCCGTCGCGGGATCGGCGACGCCCGTCCCGGCGAGCAGCCGCGCCAGCTCGCGGCGGAAATCCGTCAGCCCGGGAACGAACGCCGTGAACAGCCGGCTTTCGCCGCGCGACGCGTCCTCGAAAAGCGCGAGCGGCTCGGGCGTGCCCACGCCGCGTTCCCGCAGAATCCGCGCCGCGCGAAACGCCCGCTGCGCCTTCGTTCCCGTGCGCGACGCGAAAAACCGCTTCAGCGCGCATTGCCGCGGAAACGTTTTGACGACGCACTCCCGCGCGCCTTCCGGAAACGCCGCGCGAACGAGCTCGACGCGCTCCCGCCCCGCCGCGAGAATTTGCAGAACCGCGGGCGCCCGCAGTGCTTTCGCCGTTTCGCCGAGCTTTGAAGCGAATTCCGGCGGCACAGTCCACCCCTCGACAAGAGGCGCAGGAAGCGGGGCTGCTGTGGTCTTTTCTCGCATCGCCGCAAAGCATAACGGTTTTCCCATTCGCATGGCTTCCGCCTGACTTTTTCGCAACAACCATTAAATTTATGAAAAACGACCTCCTTTGCGTTCATGTGGAGCGGGAGACGCTCCTGAAGGCGCTGAGCGCCGAAGCGATTCTCGCGAAATCCGGGATCGACCTGCTCGACGCGGCGCGGCTGATTTCGGAAATCTCGGAAATCGGCGGCACGAAAAACATCAAGACCCTGCGCCGCATTTTTTCGCTCGGGCGCGAAGCGTTTTCGCGGAAGCGCAGAGCGCTTTCGTTCCGCGCGGCGGCAACGGAATTCCTGAGCGTGAAATCGCACCTGCGAAAACGGACGCTGAGCGACTACCGGCAGACGTTCGCGGCGATTTTCCGCGCGGATCCGTCCGCCCGCGACGCGGATCTGCGCTCGCTCGAGCGCAATGCGGATTTTTTCCGCGCGCTGATTTCGGACGCGTTCCGCACGCCGCGCCAGCGCGTCAAGGCCCGCGCCGTGCTCCACGCGTTCTTCTCCTGCGCCGTGCGGCGCGGCTGGTGCGCGTCGAACCCGGTCGCGGGCGTGGATTTTCCGATGCCGCGGGAACAGGAAATCGTCCCGCTTTCCCCGGAAGAAATCGACGCGCTGTTCGCCGCCGCGGAAAAGCTTTCGCTGCAGGAATGCGTTCCCGCGATGGCGCTGATGATTTTCGCCGGCATACGCCCGCGGGAAATCGAGCGTCTTTCGTGGAAATGCATCAACCGCGAAGAGCGCGTGGTTTCCGTCATGCCCGCGCACAGCAAGACCGGCGGCTGCCGCCATGTATCGATTCTGCCCCGCGCGGAAGAAATCCTGCGCAATTGCGGCGTTCCCGCGGACGAGTCCCGGAAAATCTGCCCGCCGAACTGGCAGCGCAAATGGAAGAAAATCCGCGCCGCCGCCGGCTGGACGCCGCTCGGAAAAAAGTGGCGGCAGGACGTCCTGCGCCACACGTTCGCAAGCTGCCATTTGAAATTTTTCAAAAACATTTCGCTGCTCCAATGCGAAATGGGGCACTCCTCCGCCAAGCTGCTGCACGCGCGCTACCTGTCGATGACCGGCATCACGCACGCGTCCGCGGGACGCTTCTGGAGCGGCTCCGCTGCGGCGTTCCCGCGCCGCAGCGCGGACGAAATTCCCGCCGCTCCGCGCTGACGTTCCCGCGGCAATGCGTTCTTGCCATGCGAATGGGAAAACCGTTATGCTTTGCGGCGATGTTCCACGACTCGGCAGCCGCCCCGAAAATTCCCCTCTCCGTTGTCATCGTAGCCCGCAACGAAGAGCGAAATCTGCGCGAGTGCCTTGAAAGCGTCGCCTTCGCCGAGGAAATCGTGCTCGTCGACGATTTTTCCGAAGACGCGACGGCGGAAATCGCGGCGGAGTTCGGCGCGAAAGTTTTCCGCCGCGCGATGGCGGGCGACTGGGGCGCGCAGCAAACTTTCGCGATTCGGCAAGCGACGCTCCCGTGGATTCTGCTCTTGGACTGCGACGAGCGCGTGACGCCGGCGCTGGCGGAAGAAATCCGCGCGCGCGTCGCCTCCGGCGAAAACTGCGCCTACGCGGTGAAGCGGCTCAATCATTTCAAGGGAGCGCGCGTCCGGCACGGCGTGCTGCGCCCGGACTTCGTGCCGCGGCTGATGCCGCGCGCGGGAACGCGCGTCGAAGGGCTCGTGCACCCGAAAATTCTGTTCCCGTACCCGCTCAGGAAGCTGCGGGAACCGTTGCTGCACTACACTTACGAGACGTGGCGCGCGTATTTGGAGAAATTCGAGAAATACACGCGCTTGGCGGCGGAAAAGTCCTTCGCGGAAGGCAAACGCGCGCGGTTTTTCCGCGACGTCGTGCTGCGCCCGGCATTCGCGTTCTTCAAAATGTACGTGCTGCAGGGCGGATTTCTCGACGGGAAAATCGGCTGGATTCTCTCCGTCAACCACTACTTTTACACGGAAATGAAATACGTGCGCCTGTACTTCCTGCAGCGGGAATGCGGAAAGGAGTTCGGGAAATGACCGGCTTTGAAAAAACAAAAGACGGGGTTCGAATTTTCTGCGACGACGAAAAATTTTCTGCGGCATTTGAGAAAATGCGCGAATCGCTGCGGGAACGTCGCGGCGAAATTCTGCGCGACGCGATGAACGAACCGAAGCGGAAACGCCTTGTTTTAAAGACGGAAATAGCGGGTACGCCCGTCGTGCTCAAACGCGAATGCTTCATTTTCCGTTTTGATCGCTCGCTCAAAGCGCTCTTTTTCGGTTCCGATGCAAGAAATATTTTCCGCGTCAGCCTCCGCGCGCAGAAAAAAGGTTTTCACGGAATTCCCCGAACGTTTTTCGTCGCGGAAAAATTCACGAAAGGCATCCTTCGGGAAACGATTTCCGCGATGGAGTTTTTGGACGGAATTCCGCCGCGCCTCCCGCTTTCGCGAAAACAAGCGGAAGAAATCGAAACGCTGATGAATGATTGTCACGCGAACGGCATCATCTCGGGCGACGTCCACCCGGGCAATTTCCTGATGACGCGAGACGGCGCGAAACTCATCGACTTCAGAGGAGAAAAAGTCTTCCCGTGCATAGCCAAAGCGCGGGATCGGCTTCAGCTCGAGCGCGTGTTCGGAATCCCCGACCGTTCCCGCGGGATCGGCGAAAAACTCTTTTTTATCCAACACGCGCTGCGCAACGTCGGGCGCAAACTGCGCGGGAAAGCACCGATTCCCGACTAACCTTGAAACGTCCCAGAAACTCATGAAAGGCATAGTATTGGCAGGGGGCACGGGAACGAGGCTCTACCCCATCACTAAAGGCGTGTCGAAGCAGCTTTTGCCCGTTTACGACAAGCCGATGATTTATTACCCGATATCGGCGCTGATGCTTGCCGGCATCCGGGAAATTCTGATTATTTCCACGCCGCAAGACTTGCCGGGGTTCCGTCGTCTGCTCGGCGACGGGAACGAGTTCGGCGTTTGCTTCCATTACGCGGAGCAGCCAACGCCGGAAGGAATCGCTCAAGCGTTCCTCATCGGCGAAAAATTCATCGGGAACGACGCCGTTTCGCTCGTTCTCGGAGACAACATTTTTTATGGACAAGGTTTCCCGGCGATTCTCGCCCGCGCCGTGGCGGATGCGGAAGAACGGAGGCAAGCCACCGTCTTCGGCTATTACGTGAATGATCCGGAGCGCTACGGTGTCGTCGAATTCGACGCGGACGGCCATGTTCTGAGCCTCGAAGAAAAGCCCGCGTATCCGAAATCAAATTACGCCGTAACGGGACTTTATTTCTATCCGAACAACGTCGTCGAGATCGCGAAGGGCGTGAAGCCTTCGGCGCGCGGCGAGCTGGAAATCACATCCGTAAACCGAGCGTATTTGAACGCGGGAACGCTTTCGGTCGCGTTGCTGAGGCGCGGGTTCGCCTGGCTGGACACGGGAACGCACGACTCGCTTCAGGAGGCGGGAGCGTTCGTCGAAGTTCTCCAAAAGCGGCAAGGAATGAAAATCTCCTGCCCGGAAGAAATCGCCTGGCGGCGCGGCTGGATTTCGTCCGAAGACCTTTTCCGGCTCGCCGAACCCCTGAAGAAAAACGATTACGGGCAATATCTCATAAAGCTCGCGGAAGGGAAAATCCAATGAACGACGACAACGACAACCAGTTCCACCGCAACATACTTGTCACAGGAGGAGCGGGCTTCATCGGCTCTCACGTCGTGCGGCTTTTCGTCAGGAAATATCCGCGCTATCGCATCGTGAATCTCGACAAGCTCACTTACGCGGGCAACCTCGCGAATCTCGCCGATGCGGAAAACGCGCCCAATTACGTTTTCGAGCGCGCGGACATCTGCGACTTCGAGCGCGTGCGCGAAATTTTCGCCGCCTACGCGATCGACGGCGTGATTCACCTCGCCGCCGAATCGCACGTGGACCGTTCCATAAAAGACCCCTTCGCGTTCGCGCGCACGAACGTCGCGGGAACGCTCTCGCTGCTGCAGGCGGCGCGGGAACGCTGGGAGGGCGATTTCGCCGGCAAGCTCTTCTACCACATTTCCACGGACGAAGTCTACGGAGCGCTCGGGCTCGGCGAGGGGCTTTTCACGGAAGAAACCCGCTACGCGCCGCACTCGCCCTACTCGGCGAGCAAAGCTTCGAGCGACCACTTCGTGCGCGCCTTTCACGACACGTACGGGCTGCCGACGCTCATCACGAACTGCTCGAACAACTACGGGCCGAACCAGTTCCCGGAAAAGCTCATTCCGCTGTGCATAAGCCTCATCCGCCAGGGCAAGCCTCTCCCCGTCTACGGGACCGGCGAAAACGTGCGCGACTGGCTTTACGTGGAAGACCACGCGCGGGCGATCGACCTGGTTTTCCATCGCGGGAAAGCCGGCGAGACCTACAACATCGGTGGCTTCAACGAACGGCGCAACATCGACCTGGTGAAAACGCTCTGCGCGACGGCGGACCGCCTGCTGGGCAAGCCCGCGGGAACCTCGGAAAAACTCATCACCTTCGTTCGGGACCGCGCCGGGCACGACCTGCGCTACGCCATCGACGCGACGAAAATCCGCCACGAACTCGGATGGACGCCCGCCGTCTCCTTCGACGAAGGCATCGAAAAAACCATCCGCTGGTATCTCGACAACCAACAATGGCTCGACGACATCCTCTCGGGAAACTACCGCGACTATTACGAAAAAACATATTCCGGGCGATGAACTGCGAACTCATGGATTTGCGAGTGAACGGGGACGAACGCGGTAAACTCGTCGCCGTCGAAAAAGGCGTGAATTGCCCGTTCGAGGTCAAGCGCGCTTTTTACATTTTCGGAACAAAGGACAAGGCGCGCCGAGGCTGCCACGCCAACCGAAAGTCACAGTTCCTTTTCATCGCGCTGAAAGGCTCGTGCCGCGTGGAATTTTCCGACGGGAACGCGGAAGAATCCGTCCTGCTCGATTCTCCGACCAAGGCGCTTTGGCTCGACAAGATGATTTGGAAAGAAATGTTCGATTTCTCCGAAGACGCCGTCTTGCTCGTGCTCTCTTCCGAAAAATACGACGCCGGGGAATATATCCGTTCCCGCGAGGAATTTCTGAAAGCGAAAGAGGCAAAAAAATGAAACTCATGAAATTGCTCAGGAAGCGGATGCTTTCCGTCAAAAAAGTATTCTACAGATATGCGCTTTCAGAAAACCGTCCTTGTCCCTGCGGAAAAATCAATCAGCCGTCCTTGTTTCTCGGATCTGGAAGAATCCGCATAGAAAAAACCACGCACCTCGGATATTTTCCCTCGCCGTATTTTTATTCCGGATACATGCACATAGAAGCGCGCTCGAAGGATGCGGAAATTTATGTCGGGGAAACGACCTTCATCAATAACAATGCGGTGATCATCGCCGAAAAAGCCTCGATAACGATTGGATCCCGTTGTTTTATCGGTACTGATTTTCACTGCGTTTCCTCGGATTTTCACGGCCTGGATCCGCATCGCCGAGAGAACTATAAGTCCGCATCTGTCCATATCGGAGACGACGTTTTTATCGGGAACAACGTGACCATCTTGAAAGGCGTGACCATTGGGGGGGGGGCAACAATTGCAGCCGGAGCCGTCGTCACGAAAGACGTCCCCGCAAATGCCGTTGTCGGCGGCAATCCCGCGAAACTCATAAAAATTCTGCCTCTTAAATGAAATCGCCTTTTATCCACAATCTTGCCGATGTCCAGTCCGATAAAATCGGGGCGGGAACGCGGATTTGGCAATTCTGCGTCGTGCTTCCTGGCGCGGAAATCGGAGAGAACTGCAACATTTGCGCGCATGTGCTCGTCGAAAACGACGTGCGGCTCGGGAACAACGTCACGGTGAAGTCCGGCGTGCAGCTCTGGGACGGGATTTCCGTCGAAGACGGCGTCTTCATCGGTCCGAACGCGACATTCACGAACGATCTGTTCCCGCGCTCGAAAGCCTATCCCGAGAAATTCTCGCGGACGACGCTGAAACACGGCTGTTCCATCGGAGCGAACGCGACGATTCTCGCAGGAACGACAATCGGCGAAAACGCGATGGTCGGAGCCGGCGCCGTCGTCACGAAAGACGTTCCCGCGAACGCCGTCGTCGTCGGGAACCCCGCAAGAGTCATTCGAAGCGTCCGATGAATTCCCCCTGAAATTAATTCTTTGAACTTCATTTCCCCTTATGATTAAGTTTCTCGATCTCCAAAAAATCACGGCGAAATACGCCGATGAAATTCACGCGGCGACGCGGCGCGTCGTCGATTCCGGCTGGTATCTTCAAGGCGAGGAAAACGCCCGCTTCGAGGCGAATTACGCGCGCTACATCGGCACGAAACACTGCGTCGGCTGCGCGAACGGGCTGGACGCGCTGATTTGGATTTTCCGCGCCTACGTCGAGCTCGGCGTGATGAAGCCCGGCGACGAAGTCGTCGTTCCCGCGAACACCTACATCGCGACGATTCTCGCGATTACGGAAAACGGGCTCGTTCCCGTGCTCGTCGAACCGCGCGAAGACACCCTGCAGCTCGACGATTCGAAAATCGAGGCCGCGCTCACGCCGCGCACGAAAGCCGTCTGCATCGTGCATCTCTACGGGCGCTGCGCCTACACGGAAAAAATCGGCGAGCTTTGCCGTTCCCGCGGGCTCAAGCTCGTCGAGGACAACGCGCAGGCGCACGGATGCCTCTTCGCGGGAACGACGAAGACCGGCGCGCTCGGCGACGCCGCCGGGCACAGCTTTTATCCGGGGAAAAACCTCGGCGCGTTCGGCGACGGCGGCGCCGTGACGACGAACGATCCCGCGCTCGCGGAAGCGATCCGCTCGCTCGCCAACTACGGCTCGACGCGCAAATACGCCTTCAAATACCGCGGACGCAACAGCCGTCTCGACGAAATTCAGGCGGCGATTCTCGACGTGAAGCTCGCGCACCTCGATGAAGATCTCGCGGCGCGGCGCGCGGTCGCGAAATTTTACGCGGAAAACATCTCGAACCCGGCGGTGTGCGTCCCCGTGCCCGACGATTGGCGCGCGCACGTCTTCCACCTCTTCCCCGTGCTGTGTTCCCGCCGCGACGATTTGCAGAAATTCCTCGCCGACAACGGCGTTCAGACGCTGATTCATTACCCGATCCCGCCCCACAAGCAGGAATGCTACGCGCAATGGAACGCGCTCTCGTTCCCGATTACGGAACGGCTCGCCCGCGAAGAGCTTTCGCTCCCGATTTCTCCCGTCATGACGCCGCAGGAAATCCGCGCCGTCGTCGAAGCAGTCAACGCATTCTGAACAATGGACAATCTTCTGGTCTCCGTCGTCGTCATTTCATACAACTCTGCGAAAACCATCGCGGAAACACTGGAAAGCATCCGCGCGCAAACCTACTCGCCCTTGGAGCTGATCGTCAGCGACGACGCTTCGACGGACGACACTGCGGCAATCGCGCGGGAATGGGCCGAGAAGAACCGTTCCCGCTTCGTCCGCGCCGAAGTCATCGTTGCCGAGAAAAACGGAGGCATTCCAGCGAACCTGAATCGCGGCATCGCCGCCGCCCGCGGAGAATACCTGAAGAGCATCGCGGCAGACGACATCCTCTGCGCGAACTGCGTTAACGACAACGTCGTTTTCATGCGGGAACATCCAGAGTCGAACGTGTGCATATCCAAAATCCATGAATTTTCGACCAACAATGGTTTTCCCGAAAATATCGAAGACAGCCCGGTAAGTTCTTCCGTTATGGAGTTTTTCTCTGCTCCCGCAGACAAACAATACGAAATGTTGCTCTCGTCTTGCTTTATTGACGCTCCCGCCGCATTTTTTAAAACATCTTTGTTAAAAAAGTTTCCTTACAACGAATTGTATCCGGCAATGGAAGATTGGCCGAAATGGCTGGAATTGACTAAAGCCGGAATACGACTGGATTTTCTGAATAAAATTACGGTGCATTATCGGGTGGGCGGCGGTGTTTCCGCGAAACCGCAACATGGCTTTTACAAAAGACCATTCATGGAATCGTCAAAACTCTTTTACATAACAACGTTGAGAAACGCGCTTTGTGAAAAGGGATTGCATTCCCGCGTCGCAAAGTATGACCGTGATTTTCTTTTATACGATTTTATTATCGCCTCGTTCGACAATAAGAAAAACCTGTTCTCGTCCGTCGCCCGCTTTTTCGCTCGTCTTTTCCTCCATATCGTAATCCGTTGACCCCGATCGTATGTTATTTCATAAAATCGTCCATGAACTCATTCGCCCGGCGAAAGACTTGAATCGTTTTTTTCTAAAACTGAAAGAGCAAGTTTTATCGAAAATATATGGTGGCGGAATTTTTGTTGACGCCAAGGTTTACCGAGGGTGGAGCGGAAAAATCGTCTCACAGAATTGGGGAGACGACTTGAACGCGCATTTTCTAGAGAAGCTGTTTCAAAAGAGAATGTATTTTTTCCCTCCTAAAAAATCATGCGCGCCCCGCTACCAGTTCATCGGGAGCATCGTCGGCCCCCATCACGGGGAATCGGTGCGTATCGTGTGGGGTTCCGGCTTGTTAAGAGAACTCCCTGCCCCGGAAGATATGGGAAATCAGAGATTCCTTTCGGTCCGCGGTCCTCTCACGCGAGCTTCACTGTTGCGCTGTGGCGTTGATTGCCCCGAAGTCTACGGTGATCCGGCACTGCTCCTTCCGCGTTTTTTAGACTATACGCCACCGTCGCCTCAAAATCGGCGCGGGATCGGCGTCATCTCTGCATGGTGGGAGCACAAAAACCCCCAATTTTTCAAGTTTTTGAAAAATTTCGGGAACACCGCGCGAAGAATCAAAACCCGCGACTACAAAGACTGGAAAGATTTCATAAGGGAGATTTGCTCTTGTGAATTCGTCATCTCGTCGTCCCTCCATGGGATTATCGTCGCGGAAGCTTACGGAATCCCCTCGCTTTGGGTAATTTTTTCAAAAAAGCAGCAGAACGAAGGGCATTATTTCAAATATCGCGATTTCTATCTTTCCATTGGAAAAAACATTTCAGAGCCTCTAATGGTGACAGAATCTACAACGGAAGAAGAATTACGACGTAAAATCGTTTCGTGGAAACCGGGTAAAATCGAAACGGATGCCCTTCTCGCGGCGTGTCCATTCACCATCGCCCCCTCCGGCAAGGCGAATCTCAACGAGAACTGACGTTTTTCCGTTTTTCCAAGGAAAATTTCGCGATTTTTTCCGTTTTCCCAAGGAACGCGGGAACGGGAGATTCTTGGGAGGGCGAAAAAACGCGTTCCCGTGCGCGCGGCGACATTACGCGAGTTTCGGGAAGGAATTGAGCGTCCAGCGGAGCGTAAAGCGCGAGCCGTCCGTGCGGGAGAACTCCAGGGCGAAAGTTCCCGCGGGAACGTCTTCGACGCGGCGTTCGAAGCGCGCTCCCGCGAGCTGCGCGAGCAGATTTTTCAGCGCGGAAAACGCCGGGCGCGGGCGCGGGTTCGCCGGGTCGGAGTCGTCCACGAGCCCGAATCCGCGGTGGACGAGCCGCCACCAGTAGACGCGGGAAACGTGCC
>DVOG01000021.1 GCA_018713755.1 Candidatus Spyradosoma merdigallinarum
AAACAAGATGGCGCAGCTCGGCACCAGGAACATGGGTGCATATCTCCGCAAGATGGCGATTGACGGTTACATCATCAAGGTGGATTACACCCAGCAGAAGAAACTGGCCGCAGCCGTCAGCCGGGCTGCCAGCAATATCAACCAGATATGCCGCCGGATCAACAGCACCGGGAATCTTTACGCTGAGGATGTTGCGGAGCTGAAAGAACGGCAAGCCGAGATTTGGTCGCTGCTCAAAGAGACCCAGCGAAAGGAATTATAACCACAGGAGGCCGCTATGCCGCGTATGAGTAAAAAACGAAAAGAAGAATGGGCGTTCTTCCTGAATGACCGTGGACGCATCGCCTATAACGCCTTGTGCCGCAGGTGCGTCCACAACTGCAAACAAAGTTTCCGTGTTGCGGTGATCATCTGTCCGCATTACCGCTCCAAACGATCCAACCGCCCGCCTTAATTGCCCTGCGCCGGAGAAAGGAAGTGATGTACCATCTACTACAAAACCGATACCCCGCTGCCGCCTTTCGTGCCGTTGCCTCGGTTTATCCTTCGAGGCGAATACTCAATTAACGCCAAACTGCTGCCCTTCTTCTGGGGCGCACACAGCTCTCCCAGAAATCCGGCTGGGTGTCGGAGGATGGGAATGTCTATGTGATCTATACAATCCGGCAGATGGCGAATGACCTGAACCGGAGCGAGCGAACGGTCAAGGCTGCATTGGCCGAGTTGGAGAATGCGGGACTAATTATCCGCGTCCGGCAGGGCTGGAACCGGGCAAACCTTATTTTTCTCAGGCTGCCCGATGAGGTGCAGCTTTCTTCCCGTCCAGAGGGCAAGTTCTGCCCAATGGATGGGCTGGAATCTTCCCCTTGTATGGGGCAAAATTTGCCCACAAGTAAGAAAGAAAAGAAGAAAACAGATTCCAGTCAGAATAACATGAGAGAGAACGCCCGCTGCTGTTTTGGGCAGTATCAGAATGTTTTTCTTTTGGACAACGAGTTAACCGATCTGCAATCCACATATCCCGGCCAATATGAAGATTACATCAATCGGCTGTCGGCCTATATGGCCTCCAGTGGAAAGCACTACGCCAACCATTATGCCACAATCCGCAAGTGGCTGGACGAGGACAGCAAGTCGAAGCCCGGTAAGAATTACGACTACACAGAGACCTACGAGGAAGAAGAATGCCTGTGAATGTAAATCCGATTATGGCTGCAATCGTTGAGGCAGCAGAGACCCTGAACACCGCCCCGGATGATTACATCAACCCAGATGACGGACTGAAATACTGCGGCAAGTGCCACACGCCCAAGGAAGCCTATTTCCCCGAACAGTACCGCAAAAACGGGTTGGACAAGCACCCGATTGCCTGCAAATGCCAGGCCGAGGAACGGGCGCAGCGCGAAGCGGAGCAGCAGGAGCTGGAACGGCTGAACCGAATTGCCATGCTCCGGTCCGAAGCGTTCCGGGATATTCCCGCCTCTGGATGGCGGTTTGAAAATGCCGAGGTCATGACTCCTCAGCTTGTTAAAGCGAGAAGATATTCCGAAAACTGGGATGTCTTTCGTAGTGAGGGAATCGGACTGCTTCTGTTCGGCAATGTGGGCACCGGGAAATCCTATGCGGCGGGCTGCATTGCCAACGCCCTGATTGAAAGAATGGTTTCCGTCCTGTTTGTCGGGCTGTCCGATGTGGTAAACCGGATGCAGGGCAATTTCGGCGCGGATCGGGATGCCTACCTGAAAACGCTGATGCGCCCGGAGCTGCTGATTTTGGATGACCTGGGCGCTGAACGGAACACCAGCTTCGGCAGAGAGCGTGTGTTTGATGTGGTCAACAAGCGGCTGCTGACCGGTAAGCCGATGATCGTCACCACCAACATCCCGCACTCCGTAATGCAGAAAGCAACCGATCTGGATGAGCGCCGTATCTATGACAGGGTTTTGGAGGTCTGCATCCCCATCCAGTTTAACGGTGAAAATTTCCGAAAGAGCAACGCGGCGGAAAATGTGAAAAGAGCGGCGAAAATTCTGAATCAGGGCACCTGAATACAGGAGAGAGGAGTCGTTTGTTGGCCAGAAAAAAGAAATTGATAAACAACACCTCTATTTCGCAGCGGGAAATTGAGATCATAGCGCGGTGCATCTTCCCTGACATTCTTGCCTTCTATGAGAGTGAGGAAGGACAACAGGAATTTGCAGAATGGAAAGCGCAGCAGGCAGAAAAGTCAGAGAAAAAGGCTGTAACGCAAGTCACTGACTAAACATAGAAACAGGCAAGACGCCCCGCCAATCTGGGGAGTGTCTTGCCTGTTTTTTACTTGGGTAATTTCTTTTTTCGCGGCCCCCGCGGTTTGGATTCAGGGCGTTTTATCACGCCGTTCGGGAAATAGGTGTTTTCGTATCTCTCGAAATAAATAAATAATCCGAACCCGTTCCCCACAGGGAAGAACTGGTTCGGATTATGTTGGTTTGGTACCCGGAGCGGGGGTCGAACCCGCACACCTTTCGATATCAGATTTTGAGTCTGACGCGTCTGCCAATTCCGCCATCCGGGCGCAAGAAACGCGTTGTATGAAACGGGAATCGCTACGTTCCCGCAAGCTTTAATTTGACGCCGCGCCGCGCGAGCTCCCGTTTCAGGAAAACGGTCCCGCCGGCCTCGTCCGAGAATTTTCCGTCGAGCTGCGCCTCGTAGCAGGCGTCGAGCACCGGCTTGAAAATCTTTCCCGCGGGAACGCCGAGCGCGATCAGGTGCCGCCCGAGCATCAGCGGCGCGGGAGCGGAATCCTTCACGCGCAGCGCCTCCGCGCGCTCGAGCAGCCATGCCGACGCCGCGCGCAGATCCGCGTTCTTTTCCGTTTCCGCGCCCATCGCGTCGGCGGAACAGACGCGCAGCAGCCGGTCGATGCGTCCCGCGTTCCGCGCCAGGCGCCGCACGGCGGAGTCGCCCGCGCGGGAACGCCAAATCGCGATCGGCTGCATGTGCCAGCGCACCAGCGGGAGCACGCCGTCGATCAGGCTGCGGAAATTCGTCATGCGCTCCAAAAAGCGCCGCGCGGGAGCGACGCCGGCGCGGTCGTGCCCGTAAGCGTGAATCCGCCCGTCTTTTTCGGAGCGGCACGACGTCGCGGGCTTGCCGAAATCGTGGCAGAGCACGGCGAAGCCGACGACGAGATCCTCGAACGCGTCGCCGAGCCGTTCCCGCGCGAAGACGTCCGCCGCCGCGAGCGTGTGGTTCCACACGTCGCCTTCGGGGTGCCAGGCGGGATCCTGCTCGACGCCGATGAGCGCCTCAAGCTCGGGAAAACAGCGCGTCCAGCCGCAGGCGCGCAGAAAATTCAACCCGCGGGAAGGCTCTTCGCCGCGCGTCATCAGCTTCGACCATTCGTCGAAAATGCGCTCGGAGGAAAGCCCCTCCGGATCGATTTTTCCGCAGAGCTCGACCGTTTCCGGCGCGACGTCGAAGCGGAAGCGCGCCGCGAACTGCATCGCGCGCAGCACGCGCAGCGGGTCTTCCGGGAACGCCGGCGAAGCGTGGCGCAGGACTTTCAGCGCCAAGTCCGCGCGTCCGTCGAGCGGGTCGATCACCTCGCCCGAGAGCGGGTCGAAATAAATCGCGTTGACCGTGAAATCCCGCCGCGCCGCGGCTTCGGCGACGCTCATCGACGGGTCGCCTTCCACGGAAAATCCGCGATGCCCGCGCCCGCTCTTCGATTCCCGCCGCGGGAGCGCGACGTCCGCGGGAACGCCGTGCAGCTTGAAAACGCCGAACGATTTCCCCGCCGCGCCGAAGCGGATTTTCAGCGTCCGCAGCAGCGCCTCGACTTCCGCCGGCGGCAGCCCGTAAATTTCGACGTCGAAGTCCTTGCTTTCCCGCCCGAGCAACGCGTCGCGCACGCAGCCGCCGACGAACAGAGCGCGCCCGCCGCGTTCCCGCGCGGCCTCGAACAGCGCGGCGATCGGCTTTATCGGCCCGGAAAACGGAATGAGCTCCGGCATGTTTTTTCGCGCGGCGGGAACGCCCGATTCTTTTTTACGCTTCGAGAAAACGCTGCGCTTCGAGCGCGGCGCGCGCGCCCGTTCCCGCGGCGATGACCGCCTGGCGGTAAAGCCTGTCCGCGCAGTCGCCCGCGACGTAGACTCCGGGAATTTCCGTGCGCACGCCGGAGGCGTCGCGCAGCGCGGAAATCGTGCCGTCCGCCTCCAGCGGGAGCGCTCCCGCGAGAAAAGCGGTGTTCGGCGCGTGGCCGATCGCGACGAAAATGCCCTGCACGTCGAGGTCCCGCGTCTCGCCGGTCGCGACGCTGCGCACGCGCAGCGCGCGCGCCCTGCCGTTTTCGTCGGCGAGCATTTCCTCGGGAACGCTCGAAAGCACGAGCTCGATTTTCGGATTTTCGGAAACGCGCCGCACCATGATTTCCGCCGCGCGGAACTTGTCGCGGCGATGCACGAGATAGACTTTCGCGGCGAAGCGCGTCAGGAACGAGGCTTCCTCGCAGGCGGCGTCCCCGCCGCCGATGACGGCGACGCTGCGTCCGCGGAAAAACGCGCCGTCGCAGGTCGCGCAGGTGCTGACGCCGTTCCCGCCGAGCAGCTCCTTTTCGCCTTTGACGCCCGTGAGCTTGGGCGAGGCGCCCGTCGCGACAATCAGCGCGCGGCATTCGAAAATTTTGCCGGACGAGGCGAAGAGCTTCTTCGTTTCCGCGGAAAGCTCGACGCGCTCGACGACGTCGCTTTCGAAGCGCGCGCCGAATTTTTCCGCCTGCGCGCGCATGTTCATGACGAGCGAAACGCCGTCGATCCCGTCGGGGAAACCCGGAAAATTTTCGACTTCGGACGTCGTCGTGATGAGCCCTCCGGGCATGGCGCCTTCGATGACGAGCGGAGAAAGCCCCGCTCGCGCGGCGTAAACGGCGGCGGAGAGCCCGGCGCATCCGCTCCCGAGAATGATGACCTGTTCCATGGTTTTGGAATCTTTTCAGAAAGCCCGCGCCGGGGCGAGGCATTTTTTTTTGCGGGCGGCGTTCCCGCGGGAACGCTCAGCGGAAGAGCGCGGAAAAAACGCGGCGGATCAGAAAGGCGAGCACGTTTCCCCAAAGAATCGACGTCGCCGCGAACAGCACCCAAAAGCCGGGCGTTCCCTCCGCCCAGTGCAGCGCGTCGCAGAGCGCGCGTCCGGGCTGCGTCAGCACGAATTCGATTTTTTCCGCGAAATCCGAGCACGCGCGCGCGAAATCGGAATCGACCTGCGCCAGCCGCCGGAATCCGCAGCGAAGCCCGAAAGCGAGCGCGAAATGCGCGGCGGCGAGAATGACGGAAAGGCGGAACATCGGCGCGGAAAAATCACGCGGCGGGCGCCGCCGGCGCCTCGGGAACGGCGGGGGCGACGGCCTGAGCCGCGGCCGCGTGCATCTGCCGGACGCGGTCGGCGATGCCGTTCCAGTCTTCCGCCTCGATCATTTCCTGCGGGCAGATCCAGGACGCGCCGCAAGCGATGACGTGCGGGACGGCGAGCCAGCGACCGATGTTTTCCGGCGTGATGCCGCCGGCGGCGATCACCTTCAGGTTGTGTTTGTGGCTGAACGCCGCGAGCGAGGCGGTCAGCACCGCGGGACCGATGGGCTCCGCCGGGAAAAACTTCTGCACCTCGCAGCCGAACGAAAGCGCCTGCGTCACGTTCGACGGCGTGAGGAAGCCCGGAACGAACGGGAAGCCCGCGCCGGAAGCCGCCTTCACGACGGCGGGATCGAAGCCGGGAGCGATGCCGAAGCTCGCGCCCGCCGAAGCGGCGACGGAAATTTCCTCCGTCGACAGCAGCGTTCCCGCGCCGACGAACATTTCCGGGACTTCCGCCACGATGTTCGCCACGGACGCGGCGGCGGCGGGAGAACGGAAGGAAATTTCCACGACGTTGCTTCCCCCCGCGAGCAGCGCATGGGCGAGCGGAACCGCCTTCGCGGGATCGTCGAAAATCGCGATCGGGACGACGCGGAGGCAAGCGATGTGTTCAATGACGGCATCCATGGTGCAGTTCTTTTTTTTCAGTTCAAAGGAAATCGATGCGGGGGATTTTACCCGCGCCTCCGGAAAAATGCCACCAAATAAAACCGCATTCCGGCGGGCGCGGGAACGCCCGATCAGCCGCGGGCATTCCGCCGCCGCCGCAGGGAAAACAGGCCCTTCGCCGCCGCGAGCGCGACGAAAGCCGCGGCGAAGAGCTTCGCGCCGGCGTTCCCGGGATCCGCGTCCGGCGGCGGCGCGCAGACGAAGACGGCGCTCGGGCGGCGGCAATCTTCGCCGGCGGCGGCGAACGTCGCCGGGGACGCCGGTTCCCCGCCCGCGGCGGGAACGCTCCCGCGGAAATACGCGGCGAGGAATTCCGCGCCCGCGTCGTCCGCGGCGCGCGCGGCGGAGGCGTCCAGCCCGAACACGCCGGAAATCTCCGCGCCCGCCGGCTGCGGGAGCAGCGTCCACGAAACGCGTTCCGCGAAAACGGTTTCCGCGGGAACGATTTCGCGCGCGCCGTATCCTCCGCGGGGGAAGCGCGCCGTCGGCGCCTCGTAGACGACGGAAACCGTCACGGGAGCGCCGCCGCGCTCGAAAATCGGAATCCACAGCGCCCTGCCGCCGGCTTCCGGCGCGGGAACGGCCTCGGCGATTTTTCCGTTCACGGCGGCGGCCTTCAGCGTTCCGCCTTCGGGCAGCGCGACGCGGAACACGTCGCTGCGCAGCGCGCGCAGGGAAATCCGCTCTTCCGTGATCGCGCGGGACGCGGAAAAAACGGTGAAGCGGCGCAGCGATTCCGCGAGGAACGACCGCCGATGCGCGTCTTCCGGGCTTTCGTTCCAGGCGGCGATCGTTTCCGGAGAAATCCGCAGCTCGGCGGGATACTGCTCCGAATATTTTTCGACGATCCACTTCCCGCCGCGCAGCCCGGCGTTGAATTCCGCGGGAACGTCTTCCGCCCAAGACGTCTCCGGCGAACGCGCGTCGAGCGCGGTGAAGACCGGTCCGCGCTCTACCGCGATCCAGCCCGACTGCCGCGACGCCTCGTCCACGGAGACGGAGCGCACCTTCACGGAAGAGGCCGCCGGCAGCAGCGAGAAATATTCCGCGTCGACGAAAACCTTTCCGCGCAGCGGTTTCGAGAAGCGAAGCTCCCACAGGCCGGGCGTTCCCGCGACGGGCGAAGCCGAGACGACTTCGTCGCCGGAGAAGCGGACGGCGAGCGCGTTTTCGGGGACGCGCACGCGCGCGGAAGAGCGCATCGCGTTTTCGATGTCGAGGATCATCGTCAACGACGAAAGCGCGTAGCGGCCGCGCGGGGAAATCCGGTGCAGCCAGCTCGCCGTCATGAACGGCTTGGATTCGAGCACGGCGAATTTCGGCGGAGAGCCCGCGCGGTTGAAATAGCGGAAGCAGAACACGTCGCCGCTCCCGTCGGCGGCCTCGTCCGAGAAAGTCGCCGTTCCCGAGGAAAGCGGCTGCAGGCGCAGCCCTTCGTCCGCGGAAACGAGAATTTCCCCGCGCTGCACTTTCGCGCCTTCGACGACGAAATCCGGCACGGTCCATTCCTTCGCCTTCTGCGGGAACGCGCCGGAGAGCCAAACCGTGAATTCCTGCGCGCCGACGAGCTCGTTCTTCAGGTGCATCGTCACGCGCGAGGAACCGTCCTCGCCGCGCGTTTTCGACCAGTAGCTGAGCGAATCGCCGCGGATCGCGTCCACGTCCGTTCCCGCGGGAATGCGGAACGCGATGCTGAAAATCTCGGCGCGGGAAACTTCCGCCGTGAAAGAGATTTTCGCCCGCACGGCGTCTCCGTTGACGGAATACTCCTCTTTCCCGTCGATGCGCAGGTTCGGCTGCACGACGGAGAGCTCCGCTTCGAAGTCGTCCGTGCCGTCGACCGTGCGGAAGGCCCGCCGAAGCCGCAAATCGCCCTCCGTCTTCATTCCCGCGGCGGCGAGCGCGGCGAAAAATTCCTTTTCGTCGATGGGCACGAGTCCGTCGGCGCAGACGGCGTCCACCTGCAGCGAGTCGTCGGTCGCGATGCCGATGGTGCGCACCTGGACGTCGCAGTCGAGCGCGTCGGGCGCCGAGAATCTGCGCTTCGTCGGCAGGTAGCCCAGCTGCGCCTGCGTGAAGACGGAAAGGGAAAATTCCGAGACGCGCGGCGCCGTGAAGAGCACGGTCAGCACGCCCGTTTCCCGGCTGAAGCTCCAGCGGTGGATCGCCTGGCCTTCGATGCGCGAGACGGAAAACGGCTTCGGGATGCCGATGCGCACGCGGGAGACTTCGCCCTGCGCGGGCGTGAACTTGACGACGTGCCGCCCTTCGACGACGCCGGCGGAGAGCACGTAGAGGCTCGCGGCGGAGGAGAACATCTGCAGCGTCTCGCCGGAACGGTCGCGTTCCCGCGGGTTCCAAAGGATTTCGCGCTCCGCCTTGGGCTTGAAAACGATTTGCGCGATTTGGGCCTTTTCGCCGAAATCCCGCAGCGTCGTCGTCACCGCGCCCTTCGCCGAAATCTGCACCTCGGCGCGGGGCAGATGCAGCGTCGCGACGTCCGCGGCGGCGAAGCCCGTCAGCATCGGAAAGCCGCGCGCGTCTTCCGACAGCGCGAGCTCATAGGAAAACGTCGCGGAGAACGTTCCCGCGCGCTCGAGAACGACCTGATAGACGAAGCCGGCCTTTTCCGCGCGGCGGCGTTCCAGCCGCAGCATGGAGTTTTCGGCCTTTTCGAAAGACGTCAGCACGGCGGGCGACGCCAGCAAGTCGAAGCGGTCTCCGGCGTAGCCGGTGACGCGGATGTCCCCGCGCGCCACGACGCGGTCTCCGCGCACGTCGATCGACTGCGTGATTCGGTCGGCGACGTCGTGAACCGCGGCCGGCGCGCTTTCCTCATCAAGCGTTTCCAGGCCGGAAAAAATGCCGCCCCGCTGCTGCGCCCGAGCCTCCGGCGCCTGAAGCGCGGGAACGAGCAGAGCCGCGACGAACAGCGCGAGCGGCGGGACCGCGCCGCGGCGATTCGCCGTCCGCGACGCAAGGCGCAGCAGGAAAGACGCGCCGAAGGCGAGCGCTTCCGCCGCGGCCGCGGCCGCGACGAACATGGGAACGCGGAAGGGAAAATCTTCGAGCGCGGGGACGGCGATCGCGAGGTAAAGCAGCGCTCGCCCGGCGACGCGCAGCCGCAGACGCTCGGGGCGGAACGCCCTGCCCCAAAGCAGCAGGAAGAAACCCGGGCAGAACAGCGCGCCCGCCGCCCACGCGCGCAGCGGAGAGACTTCGCCTCCGTGCCCGCAGAAAAAGAAGAAATGCCGCAGCGTCGCGTCCAGCTGCTTCCCCGGATCCGTCAGCCCCGCGGAAAGCGTCGCCTGCGCGTATTCCGGGCGGACGGCGTCCGCCACGCTCCAGACGGCGAGCGCGGAAAACGCCGTCGCGGCGAGCAGCGCCGCGGCGCAAAGGATTTTCCGGGAACGCGCGCGGGAAGCGAACGCCGCGCCCGCCGCCGCGCAGCCCGCGAGCAGCAGCGACGCGAAAATTCCCGCGCGGACTTCGTTGAGCCGAACGGCTACGCGGCGGAGCAGCGAGGCGTCGAGCGCGTCGTTGAGCTTCCGCCCCGATTCGACGACGCGCATCGTCTCCGACGTCGCGTTCCCGCTGCCTTTGAAGACAGTCCGCGCGACGGGAGCGAAGACGCGAGGCAGGAGCACTTCCGTTTCCCGCGCGGCGGAAGGCGCGTCGGCGCGCTCCGTGCGCAGACGGATTTCCGAAGAATTCGGCGGGAGCGGCAGCGCGACGGTCCCGTCCGGCAGCGCCCTGGCGCCCTCGCAGACGATTTTCGTTCCCGCGGGAACGGCGACGCGCAGCTCTTTCGCGCCGAGCGAGCGGCAGCGGTAGACGATGCTGCAGCTTTTTCCCGTCCCCGTCCTGACGAGCGCCTCGGTGACGAAAATCGGCGGCGGGCTTTTCCCCTGCGGCAGCCGCGTTTCGAGATTCAGCGAAAACGGGCGCGCGGCGAACTGATACGCGCGGAAAAGCAGGGCGCCGCCGCGGCGGAAATAATCGTTTTCGGCCGCGCCGAGCGGGAGCGGCGCGAGCGCGCTCCCCGATTCCTCGCCGGAAATTTCCAGCGCCTCGTCGGACGTGATCAGAATCGCGCCCTCTTCGGAGAGCGCGTCCGGGAGCGCGACGCCTTCGAAGCGCTGCGCGTTCCCTTCGGCGCGCGGCTCCTCGAACGTCGCGCTGACGGAAAAATCCTCCTCCGCCGGGGCGGCGAAGGCGACCGTCGCGACGCCGTCTTCGCCGACGCTCCAGTCGCGCACGTTTTCCCCGGAAACGGAAAGCGCCTTCGCGTTTTTCGGGAACGCCAGGCGCACGCCGGAGACGGGAACGCCCCCCGTGCGGAAGCGTGCGCGGAAGTTGCCGGACACTTTCTCGCGGCCGACGTTGTAGACGCAGGACGAGGCGCCGACGAGCGCGGGCTCGCGCCTTTCCGCGCGCAGCGGGAGCTTCCACGCGGCGTCGCGGATGTAGAACGCCAGCTGCGGCGGGCGCTCGGCGCCGTATTCTGCGGGAGCGATTTCCGTCAGATTTTCCGCGTCGCCCGGCAGCAGGCGGACATTTTTCGCCGCGGAAAGCCCCATGACGCCGAAGACGAAACGCGCCTGCGGGAACAGGCACGCGCGGAGCTCCGTTTTCCCGCCGGCGGCGAGTTCCGGGCCGCGGAACGTCAGCGCGATGCGCCCCGCGCCGAGGACGGGCTCGGAAAACACGATTTTCAGCAGGCGGTAGCCCGCCTTTTCGGATTCGCGCAACTCGTGGCTCGCGACGATCTCCGAGTTCAGCGCGATCATTTCCAGCTCCTCGGGAACGAGGATCTGCATTTCGTAGAGCGGCACGTCGCGCACCTCGAAATCGAGCGCCTGCGCCGACGTCGTCTTCCCGCCGTCGAAAATCCAGCGGACGCGCGGCTTCACGACGAGTTCGGAGCGGATGCGGTCCGCCCTGACGCGGAGATTTTCCGCGTCGTCGGAAATGCGGTAGACGGCGACTTCCTCGCCGGGCGCGGGATCGTCGAAGAAGCCTTTCGTCCGCGGGAACGCGGAGGCGACGACCTGCGTCATGCCCAGCTGCGGGACCGCCTCGCAGCGGATGCCGACGCCGCTGCGGAGCCGCAGGAGCTCGCTGCTGCGGACGCAGATCGCGGCGAGCGTCAGCCCTTCCCAGTCCGTTCCCGAAGGCACGAAGCGCAGCGGGCTGAGCGTTTTCGGGAACTCGCCGGTGCGCGTCTGAGAAAGAATGCGCAGGGCGTATTTTCCGCTCTTGGGCTGGCTGAGCTGCACGGTCAGGCCGCGCGAGCCGTCCGCCGTTTCCGTCTGCCGCCACGAAAGCAAGTCCTGCCCTTCGACGGCGAGGATTTCCCCCGTTCCCGCCATTTTGAGGAAAAGCGAGGAAAGCTCGCCCTGCGAAATCGAAAAATTCAGCTCGGTTTTCTGCCGGAGCACGCCGGTGGAAATCCGCATTTCGGAAGCCGCGTCGAGCGCGTAGACGCTGGCGGAAAACTCCGGCGGCGTCGGGATGCTCGGCCGCCAGCGCAGCTCCAGCGCGCCGCTCGAGGGCAGGAATCCGGAGAACACGCCGCCGTCGCCGGCCTGCGGGATCGAGACGTTGTCCGCCGCGAAAACCGTGTCTTCGGGCATGCCCTTGAGCGAATACGGCGCGACCTGCGCCACGGGAACGCTGAAATTCATGCGCCGCCAGCCGTCGACGTCGGAAATGCCCGCGTCGAACTGCAAGTCCACGTCGAATTCTCCGCGCGAGGGAAAGCGGAGCAGATATTTCGCGAGCCCGGTTTTTTCGTCGGATTCGGCGAGCACGACGAAGTCGTTTTTCTCCGGGAAATCGAGCAAGGCGACGTTGCCCGTGAGCACGGGAACTTCCGCGCCGATTTCGCGCACGAACGCCTTCGCCTTCATGCGGAAGCGCGTGCCGTCCGCGCCGACGTCGCCGACCAGCGAGAAATTTTCGAGGGAGACGGGAGCGAGCAGGTCGTTCGTCCGCGCGATGTCGAGGCGCAGCGAAGGCGCGCCGATGATGCCGTAGCTGATCTCCGAACGGGAACGCTCGCCGATGGGCACCAGCCCGCGTTCCTGCTTCGCGTAGAGGCGCAGATCCGCGGTCGCGAGAAACTGGACGACGCCGAAGAACGTCGCGGCGTCCGCGCCGGAAAAGAGCATCGGCGAAATCGTCGTCGGCAGCTTCAGCGGCTGGCGTCCGGAAATCGTCAGCGAGAAGGATTTCACGCCGTCGAGGTCCTTCGGGCGAATTTCCAGAAACGTGCGCGCTCCCGCGCGGCGGATGCTCCAGTCGCGCACCTTTTCGCCGGAGACGTTGAAGATCTCGCCCTGCCCGGTTCCGTGACCGAAGACTTCGAGCGAGACGACGTCCGGCGTTCCCTGCAGCAGGTCGACCGTGCAGCGCGCGTTGACGACGGCTTCGCGCTCCTGGATGAAAAACGATTCGTTGAGCGAAACCTTGAAGAAGACGTTTTCCGGGGCGACGGCGGGAACGGCGGGCGTTCCCGCGGCGGCGGCGGGAGCCGGCTCCGCGGCGAAGAGCGCGAGCGGGAAAAGGACGAAAGCGAACAGGGTCGGAAACAAGCGGCTGAGAACGGGATTCCTCATACGCGCGACATTAAAAGGATTTCCGCCGCGCTTTGAAACGCCGAAATTTCGGACGGCGGGAACGCGCGGGCGGAAGCTCCCGGGCGCGTCAGAAGAAGCTCAGCGATTCCGCCAGGCCGCCTTCGCGGCAGCTCAGCCGCCACGCGGCGGCGAACTTTTCCCGAAGCGGTCCCGCGGCTTCCGTTTCGGCGGCGGCGCGCGCGGGGGCGTCGCCGCGCAGGAAGGCGTCCGCGCGGCGCAGCGCGGCGGCCGTCATTTCCGCGGCGACGGAAAGTTCCGCCGCTTCCGGGCAGGAGGCGGGAACGCCGCCGAGCAGCTTCAGGACGCGCGCGTTTTCCTCGGCGGCCGCCGCGATTTCCGCGGCGGGAACGTCCGCGGCAAGTTTTTCGAACGCCTCGCCCTTCGCGAAAAACGCTTCGCGGATCCAACTGCGGTTGGGGATTTTTTTCGAAATGAAATCGTCGAGCTTCCCGAACGAGAAAAGCGCCTCGGCGAGCGTTTCCGCCGCGGGAACGCCCATTTTTTCGAGCGCGGGAGCGAAGTCCGCGGGCGTTTCCGGCGCGGGATCGCCGCGCGCGAGCGCCGCGCAGGAAATCAGCGGCAGCAGGTTCGCCGCGGGCGGATTGTGGTAGCCGGCGTCGCCCCAAGTCGTGAGCAGCACGCCGCCCGCGCGCCATTTTTCCGCGGCGGAGAAAGCGGCGCGGATATTGGCGAGCGCGTTCGAAAGGCGCGTGCCGAAGCTCAGCCACGCCGACGTTCCCGGCGCGACCGTGAAAGAGCCGCTCCCGCCGGTCTTTTCCAGCGCGGCGCGCACGCGGGCGCACTGCGCGTCGAAGGGATGATCCGCCTCGTAGCCCCAGATCACGGGAACGGCGCCGTCGAGGAGCGCGGCGGGAATTTCGCCGCCGCGGGCGTTCCCGTCGCCGTCGCCGAGCAGCACGTCCGCCCAAAACATGATTTTTTTGCCGCAGGCCTCGGCGCGTTTTTTCAGGCGCAGCATGTGTTCGACGTAGACGGCGCGCTTGCCGAGCGCGGCGCAGCGTTCGCGGGAGCGGCCGAGGCCGAGCTCCCAGGGCTCGTCTCCGCCGACGTTGAATTTGTCCGACGAAAAATGCGGCAGATATTCGCGGTAGAGCGCGCCCATGAAATCCGCCGTTTCCTCGCAGGGGAAGAACGTTCCCGCCGGGCGGCGCATTTTGAAAAGCTCGTGATAGAAGCCGTCGGGGCATTCGGCGAGACGCCTGTATTTTTCGTGCTTGAGCCAGCGTTCGACGTGGCCGAAGGAATTGAGATTGGGCACGAGCTCGACGCCGCGGGAACGGCAATGCGCGTCGAGCGCGCGGATTTCCTCCGCCGTCAGCGGCGAAGCGCCGCGCCAGGCGTCTTCGTGCCCCGGGAACGCGAACGTGTGCTCGACGTAGAGCTGCAGCTGCGTGAAGCCGAGGAGGCGCAGGCGGTCCGCGAGGCGGAAAAGGGCCGGCATCGTCGGCACGCGCCCGCGCGAAACGTCGAGCATGAAGCCGAGCGCGGGAACGGCGGCGGGGGGCGGCATGGCGGAGTTCTTTTCTTTCATCTTTGCGCGCACCACTTTAAACTGAGACGCCATGACGGACGACGAAAAATTTCACGTGAGGCGCAAGGATCGGGAAATTCCGCGGGAAGAAGCGGAGCGCGTGCTGCGCGAAGCCGAATACGGAACGCTCGCGATGGTCGACCCCGACGGGAACGCGCCCTACGGCGTTCCCGTTTCGTTCGCGTTCTGCGGCGGCGCGATTTGGATTCATTCCGCGAACGCCGGCAGGAAATTCCGCATCCTCGAAAACGGCGCGGAGGCGCATTTTTCCGCCGCGCAGAACGTGCGGGCGGTCTTCACGAAATATTTCACGAGCTATTACGAATCGGCGATGGCGTTCGGGCGCGTCGAGCTCGTGACGGACGCGGAGGAAAAGCGCGCGGCGCTGCGGGAGCTGTGCCGAAAGTATCTGCCGGAGAAAATGGACGTCGCCGACGAGCACATTTCGCATTCGCTCGCGCGCACGGCGATTTTCAAGCTCGTTCCCGCGAGCATCACCGGCAAAGCGAAACGGTGAAGCTCGTCCTCGCAGAGCGCGCGGGAACGGCGGCAATTTTTTTAACACAGAGAACACGGAGATTTTTTTGAGAGAGAAAAGAAACTGATTCGCGGGAACGGCTGGGTGAAGCGACGCCCTTGTCGCTTCGCGAAAATCTTCCGTAAGCGCTTTTTTTGAATCTCCCGCAAAGCCGCCAGGCCCGCAAAGATTTTTCATCTGCGCTCATCCGCGGCGTCTGCGGGCGAAAAAATCTTCGCGGAAACGCGGCGTCGCGCGAGGAGGGGGAGACACGAACGTCGTCCTCCCGAAAAAACTTCGCGACTTAGCGTCTCTGCGGGAAACCCAAAAAAAAAAGCGCGCGGAAGGATTTTCGCGAAACGGCGAGGACGCGTGCTTCTCCCATAAAACGCTGCGGCTTCGCGGGAGCTTTTTCCTTTCCTCGGTTTTCATTCGCGATTCGGAATTCGAAATTCGCGATTTTTTTGTGCGCGCCCGCGGAAAAACCGGCTTGCCAGTCGTTTTTTTTTTGCAAAATCAAACTTCCGAAACGGGACATTTTGCTCTCGGGGACACGGCGTTCCCGCGAATGCCTCTTTTCGACGAACAGAAAAAAAAAAAAAACGAAAATGAACAAGGCTAGCATCTTTATTTCTTTAACGGCGGCACTCATGTTTTCCGCGCCCGCGTTCGCGGGAACGTCCGCGTGGCGGAACGACGGCAAGCCGCGCGTCGTGCGCGAGGCGGAGCGGCGGGAACGCGAGCGGCAGGATTCCACGTGGACGCCGGAAAACATCCGCGCCAACCCCGCGCTCTTTCTCAGCGAGACCATCGCCGCCTGCGACCTTCTCAAAAACAAGATCGAGGCGCAGGACATCGCGTTTCTCCGCCTCAAGAAACAGGCGGAGCGCAAGGTCTCCGAGGCGGAAAGCACGATCCGCCGCTACACGAAGTTTCTCGACGAGGCGAAAAAGCAATACAAGGCGGCGAAGGCGAACGGCGACGCGTTTCCCGTCACGATCAACGGCTTCGAGCTGAGCGAGGAAGACCTTTCGGAAAAAGTCGCCGACGCGCTCGAACGCGTCGAGCTCGCCAAGAAGCAGAAATCGACGAACTCGGTGATCGCGAAGAAAGTGCAGATTCGGCAGGGCGTGCTGAAGACGAAATCGCGGGAACTGCGTTCGATCCGGCGCAAGCTCGCGCTCCAGCTCGAACAGGTGAAGATGAATCAGGCGCTCGGGGAGATCGACGAATTGTCGGACGTTCTCGGCACGCTCAAGGACATGTCGCTGGAACTCGCGGAAGACCCGGCGAAGCTCTCGCTTGACGACATCACGGAAGAAGATCCCGACCAGGCGCGCAAGCAGTCCGTCGAGGATTTCCTCGAAAGCTGAACCCGCATTCCTGCGACAAGACAAGGAACTCTCAAATTTCAAAATTTCCGTATGAACAGAACATATAAAACACTGACTTTGCTCGCGCTCGCCGCGCTCCCGTTTTTCGCGGGATGCGCCAGCCCGAGCGAAAAAATCCGCCGGAGCATTCAGGCGGACGTTCCCGTGAACCGGCAGGACGTTTCCGCCGCGCTCGCCGAAGGCGAAAGCCCGTGGGCGCTTCACGACGGAGAGGAGACGTTCTCGCTCTTCGAATACGCGAGCAAGAAAAACAACGTAGCCCTGATTGAATTCTGCCTGTCGAAAAAATCCCTTTCGCCGGAACTCGCGGAAGCACAGTGTTCCGCCTACGTCGAGCGCGTTCTCGCTTCGCTTTCCGCCGACAAGGATTCGAACGACGAACTTTCCGTCTGCGAAAAAATCTGGAACGCGGGACTGGCGCTTGCGGCGAAGCCGAGGGTTGACGCCAAGCTGAAACAGGTCGAGGAAGAACGTGCGACGAAATTCGTGGAGTCCGTCATCGCCAAAATTTCCGTAGATTGCGACGCGGACGACGACGATTTGGCTCGTTGCCGCGAATATTGGGAAAAAGGCATGGCGCTTTCGACGAAGCCGAGGCTGGAAGCCAAGCTGAAACAGGTCGAAGAAGAACGCGCGACGAAATTCGTGGAATCCGTCATCGCCAAAATTTCCGTGGATGACGACGCGGACGAAGATGATTTGGCGCGTTGCCGCGAATATTGGGATAAAGGCTTGGCGCTCGCGACGAAGCCGAGACTGGAAACTAAGCAAAAACAGGTTGCCGAAGAACGGAAAGCGCAACGCGAAAAGGCGAGTCTCGAAGCGCAGAAAAAATTGGAACTCGCTGAAAAACAGCGCATCTACGAAAGTCTGCAAAGTAAAATCTTCCCCTTGGAACAGAAACTTTCCGAAGAAGAACGTTCCCGTGGCTGGACGCTTCTGGAAACGTTCGGCGAAGAGCAGATGCCCGCGCTCGCGGAGAAATGCAAAGCCGCGCGGCAGACGTATCTTGAAGCCAAAGCGAATCTCGAAGAACTCGCGAAAGCGCTCAAAGCCGAAAACATCGATTTGAACACAAACGACGTTTTTCAGGCGGCGGGGAGGAATTGGCTGAGCAAGGCGACAGATTACTGGTTTCTGCGCTACAAGCTGACGGATTTTTATTCTCGGTTCAAAATCGGCGCGGCAACTTCCGACGAGCTTGCCGCCGCGGACGAAGAGTTCGCCGAACGGCTTTGATGTTCCCGCGAAGACACACTGAAAT
>DVOG01000149.1 GCA_018713755.1 Candidatus Spyradosoma merdigallinarum
ATGGACGATTTTGCGAAGGAGGTAATAACAAAGATGGAAACATATGAAAAAAAGGAGAAACGACAATTTAATAAGTACGATATGGCAATTGGACTTTTTTATGGTGTTGGTATATTTCTTGGCATTGGTACGGGCGCTGAGCCCGATTCTTATGCGGATTTGGAAAGTGGCGGAGAGAGAGGGATTCGAACCCTCGGTACCTTGCGGTACACAGCATTTCCAGTGCTGCACAATCGGCCACTCTGTCATCTCTCCGTGAAGCCGAAAATTGAGAGGTGATTAAATCCTTTCCCGCGATGTTCGTCAACAGAGAAATGCGTTTCGCGTTCGCGCGGCGGGAACGCGCTCATGCGCCGCGCGCGGGAGGAAATTTTTCGAGCAGGCGGCGGAAAACGCAGTCGGGCACGTAGCCTTCGAGGCGCGGCACGTCGAGGCGCGCGATCTGCTTCACGAACGAGGAGTTGAAGTAAATGTATTCCTTCTCCGGCATCATGTAGAGCGTTTCCACGCTCGGTTCGAGGCGACGGTTGTGCATGTCGAGCAGAAGCTCCGACTCGAAATCGGAAACGAGGCGCAGCCCGCGGATGATGACGCCCGCGCCGAGCTTTTTGGCGTTGTCCACCGTCAGACCGCCGAACGTGATGGCCTCGACGTTCCCGTCGGCGCGCAGCGTTTCGCGCAGCAGCTCCAGCCGCTCCTCCAGCGTGAAGAGCGGGTTCTTGTGCGGGTTGGCGGCGACGGCGACGACGACGCGGTCGAAGAGTTTCGCCGCGCGGCGAATGATGTGCAGATGCCCGTTGTGCACGGGATCGAAGCTGCCCGGATAAAGCGCCACGCGCGGAGAAAGATGTTCTGCCTGACTCATGTCTGCTCTTTTTTCTCTCGGTTAAAAATCAAGGTTCGTGCTTTACAGTCTCGACAAGCGCGCAATCTGTGGCAAGATTTTTAAGAAAAAACTTTGAGATGAAACGTCTTCCGAACATTCTTACGCTTTCGCGCATTCCGCTTCTGTTCGTCATCGTCGGTCTTCTTTGCCTCAACCGTCCCGCGACGGACGCCGCGGCGTTCGTTTTCTTCCTGGTCGCCGCGGGATCGGACTGGCTCGACGGCTACATCGCGCGCAAAGTCGGCGCCGTTTCCAACTTCGGCAAGCTGATGGACGCGCTCACGGACAAAATCATCATGGTCGGGCTTTTCGTCGCGTTGCTCGGGCTGAACTGGAACGGCGACCCGTCGGAGACGATTCTTCCGCGGGAGCTCAGCGTTTTCTGCGTCATCATCATCATCTGCCGGGAATTCCTGATCACGGGGCTTCGCCTTGTCGCCGCGAGCAACGGCGTCGTGCTCGCCGCGGAACGGGCGGGCAAGCTGAAAACCGCGCTGCAGATGCTCTCCGTCTCGTTGCTGCTTTGCGCGCAGACGCTCGCGGGCGGGCTTTTCGCGGGAACGACGCTCGAAGCGGGCGCCTGCCTCGTGCGCGAAATCGGTCTGTGGGCTTTTTACGGCGCCGTCGCTCTGACGATTTATTCCGGCACCGGCTACATTATCCGCAATTGGAGGATTCTGAATCTGTGAGCGCGGAAAAGAAAAACGAAGAAATCGACACGCAAACGCGGCTGCTGGGCTCGCTTGCGACGCTCGGTCCTGTCGGGAAAAAGCTTCCCGCGCCGGGAACATGGGGCGCGCTCGCGGGAACGCTGTTTTACTGGATCGCTTTTCAGGCGACCGGCATCAACACGCCGGAGACGTCGCTGCAGTTCGTCATTTGGGCGCTGCTGCTCGCCGTCGTCGCCGTTCCCGTCTGCGAAGCCGGCGAAAAACTGCTCGGACGCACGGATCCGGGCGAAGTCAATTTCGACGAATTCGCCGTCATGCCGATCTGCTTTTCCGGGCTCGGCGACGTCATCGCCGCCGCCGGTTCAGACGCGCACTACTGGCTGCTCGCCGGTTTCGTGCTGTTTCGTCTCTTTGACATCGCAAAACCGCTCGGCATCAGGGAGCTGCAGAGGCTCAAAGGCGGCTGGGGCGTCGTCGCCGACGATTTCGCCGCCGCCGCGCTGACCTGCGTCTGCCTCTGGTGCGGTCATTTTGCCCTCGAAAAATTCTTCTGAGCGTTCCCGCGCGACCCGAAAGAAAGGAAACACCACGAAATGAGCGAATCCGACAAGCGTTCCCGCCGAGGAAAATCTTTCCTGCTCGGCCTGGGACTCGACGGCAGAGACGGGCAAAAGCGCATCACGCGCGCCGATCGTTTTTCCGTCGTCGGCGGGAGCGAGGAAACGCACGAAAAAATCGCGGAGACGTTCATCAAGACCTGCGAAGACTTGAAGCGCAAAGGCCGCGACCTCGACGACGCCGACCCGCGGGAAATTTCCGATCTTCTCGACAAACACCTGCGCTGACGCGGACGGCGGGAAGAAAAAAGCCGCGCGCCGTTCCCGCGAAACGGAAACGGCGCGCCGAAAACGCAGGCCTCAGCTTTTGCGGCGGCGCGGAAATCAATCCGCGGAAGCCGCCGCCGCGGCCGGAATTTTCGCCGCATCGATTTTCAGCACGGGGCAAGGCGCGTCGGCGTTCCCGCCGAGAATTTCGCCCTCGGGCAACGCCGGCATCGTTCCCGCGGCGGACGCGGGCGGCAGGAAAACGTAGACGCTTTTTC
>DVOG01000150.1 GCA_018713755.1 Candidatus Spyradosoma merdigallinarum
GCGCCAGCACCGCGCGCACGTCGGGATCGTCCTCCTGCGGGAAGTCGCCGACGACGAGGCGCAGCCGCATCATGCACTCGACGAGGCGGAACTTCGCCCGAAAATAATTTTCCTCCGAGCCGTGGCGGTCGAGATGGTCTTCGTCGAAATTCGTCCACAGCACGCAGCGCGGCGAAAAATACCGCAGCTCCTCCGCCTGAAACGAACTGATTTCGCAGACGGGGCGAAAGCTCGCCGACGAAGAATGCGTCAGCATCCGCGACATCGGCACGCCGTTGTTCCCGACGGCGAGCGAATCCCTGCCGACGCGCCGCAGCGCGAACGCGAGGAACTCCGTCAGCGTCGTCTTGCCGTTCGTTCCCGTGACGGCGGTCAGCCCGAGCCGCGCGTCCGCCCGCGCGAGAAATTCTTCGCGCGACTCTCCCGCGAGGCGCTTCATCGGCGGGAGCGCGCCCTGCCAGAAAAGCGCGGCGAAATCCGGCTCGCACAGGCAAAGCAGCCCCGCGCGCCGCGCCGCGTCCTTCCACGGATGTTCCCGCGGAAAACCCGGACTGAAGACGACGAGGTCGTGCTCCGCCGCTTCCGCCGCGCCGAAAAGCCGCGCCGCTCCCGCGGCGGAACGGTCGTAGATTTTCGCCGAAAAGCCGTTCCCGCGCAGGAACTCCGCGACGGCGTTCCCGCTGACGCCCGCCCCGAAGACGGCGACGGGCCTGCCGAGTTTCTTCTCCAGAATTTTCGGGATGTCCATGCGGAAAAATCAGCGGATTTTCAGCGAAATCAGCGCGACGACGGCGAGCGCGAGCGAAACGATCCAGCAGCGCGCGACGATTTTCGTGTTCGCCGTGCCGCGCAGCTGCCACGCGTGGTGAATCGGCGTCTTGAGGAAGACGCGCCGCCCTTCGCCGTATCTTTTTTTCGTATACTTGAAATACGTCGTCTGAATCATCACGGAAAGCGTTTCCGTGACGAAGACGCCGCCGGAGACGACGAGAAGCAGCGGGTGCCCGGAAAGCAGCGCCGTCGCGCCGAGCGCGCCGCCCAGCGCGAGCGAGCCCGTGTCGCCCATGTAGACCGTCGCGGGAGCGGCGTTGAACCAGAGAAAGACGAGAATGCCCGCCGCGAGCGCCGCGCAGAAGACGGAAAGCTCGCCGACGCCGGGAACGTATCCGATATTCAGATACTCCGCCCAACGCGCGTTCCCGACGAGATAGGAAACGGCGCCGAAGACGAAAACGCTGGGCAGCGCGCAGCCGGCGGCGAGCCCGTCGAGCCCGTCCGTGAGGTTCACGGCGTGGCTCGCGCCGACGCTCGTCACCCAGAACAGCGCCAGCACGCCGGCGGCGAACGCGAGCGCGGCGGGCGTCGAAAGGCTGTTCGAAGAAACGACCGCGTCGCTGAACGCGACGAGCGGCTGCTTCATCACGGGCAGCCAGATTTCGAGCAGATCCATCCGAAAGCCGCCCTTGCAGAGCAGCACGGCGAAGGCGGCGAGCGCCGTCAGCGACGTCAGCGCCCATTTCGCGCGGGAACTCATGCCGTCGGGATTTTTCTTCACGACTTTCAGATAATCGTCGCGGAAGCCGACGAGCGCCATCCCGACGAAGACCGTGAGCGCGGAGAAGACGTAGGCGTTCGGGCGCGCCGCGAGCAGCGTTCCCGCCAGCGCGGAGACGAAAATGATGATGCCGCCCATCGTCGGCACCCTCCGCGTTTCCTGCGCAGCGTTCCCGAGCAGGTCTTTCCCGCGCTCGGGCTGCACCGCGCCGCTCAGCCGGCGGATGATGCGCGGAGCGACGAGCGCGCCGACGACCGCGGCGATCGCCGCCGCCGAAACCGCGCGCACCGACAAATATTCGAACAGGCGGAGCGGCCCCCAGATTTCTTCCAGATATTTCAAACAGTAAAGCATCGCGAAAACCGGAAAAGATAAAGCCTGCGCGGGAAAGAAGAAAGGAAGAAAACGCGCCCGCGGGAACGGCGAAACGCCGACTCCGTTCCCGCCGAAAAAAAAAAGAAGCGTTCCCGCGGGAACGAAATTCTCCGCGGGAACGCCCTTGCGCCGAAAAGCCGCGCCGCGCGTCAGAAGCGCGTGCGGAAGATGGCGTTGAAGGAATGCGTCGGGTCGGCGTCGTCGCGCAGGAACTGGATGTCGTAGTCGAACGAGACGGTGGTGAAGTCGCCGAGCAGCACGGTCAGCCCCGCGCCGGCGGTCGCGTAGTCGTCGCCGGTGCTGTTGATCGTGTTCGTGTAAGTTTCCGCGAGCGGGAGCGCGAGCCGGGCGTCGAAATCTTCGTCCGTGCCGAGGAATTCGTGATTCCAGGAAAGGCGCGCTTCCGGCAGCAGCGAGACGAAGTCGAAGTCCGCGCGATAGGAGATGCGCCAGCCGACGCTCGACTGCAGCGAATCGTAGCTGACGTCGTCCACTTCCTGGCGCGCCCACGCCTCCGAGGAGGATTCCGTGTACCCGTCGATGTTGTTGGAAACGTAGCGCAGCGACAGCGCCGGGCCCATGGAGAAGCGGTTCATTTTCCATTCGTAGCCGCCCTCGATGAAGGCGATGCCCTGCCAGCCGTCCGGATTCGCCGTCGATTTCCAGCTGCCGTTCCCGACGGAAACTTTCCGCGAGAAATCGTATTCCTCGAACCCGAACGCCGCGAGCGCCGTATAATAGAGCGAGCCGATTTCGTCCGTCTCGCATCCCGCGAGGTAGACGCCGATGTTGCGCGACTGGATTTCCGTGCGCCCGCCGTCGTCGAACTTCGTGCGTCCGCTCGTGAAGCCGGCGAAAATCCCGACCGCGACGTCGTCCGAAAGCGCGTAATCCGCGCCCATGAAGACGTTGAGCATGTTCGACTTCGTCTTGGACAGCGCCATGCCCTCGTTGTCGTCCGCTTCGGAGAACGAGAAGCCGCCGTTCATCCAAATCATCAGCGGATTGTCCTCGAAGGGAGAAAGATACGGCACGAAGCCCGACGAAGCGCCGGAATCCGGGCGCGCCGCGTAGGTGAAGCCGCTGTTCCCGAAGAGCGGATTGCTCCACGTGTCGACGTGGATGAAGCCGCCGCGCAGCTCGCGGGAACGCCGCGAAAGCGCTCCCGTGACGGCGCTCGCCTGTTTGTCGTGAAGCTCGTCGATCGCGATGAGGTTCACGGGAACGCCGACGCTGTCCAGCGCCGCGGCGAGCTCGGACGCGTTCTGAAGCCGGTTGTATTCCGCCGCGAAGGGCGAAATGTCCGCGGAGCCGAGCTGATTCGCCCGCAGCAACGCGTGCGAAACGGCGTTCTGCCGCGCGGAAAAGCCGTCGTAATGCAGCGAAAGATTCGAAATTTCCTGCTCCGTTTCGAGCGAGAAGACGACTTTTTCGAGCACCGTCTCGACCGTCGTGCGTTCTCCGGTGTCCGGGTTCGTTTCCGTCGTGCTCAACAAAGTCTCCTCCACCGTTTCTTCCCGGAGCGTGAAAACGATTTCTTCTTCCGCGAGGCTGCCGTCTCTTTTCACGGTAAGCAGCGTCGGCCACGCTTCGTTCATGACGACGATGTTTTCGACGCCGCTTGCGGAAACCACGTAGCCGTCGTAAACGTAATCTTTAATGACGGTCTCGGTTCTTTCTCCTTCCGAATCCGTCTTGACCTCGACTTCCCGCTGCGGCACGAAAACGAGCTCCGCGCCGCTGTACGGGACCGCGTCGCCGAAATCGTAGACAATGCTCGTCGTCGTTTCGTGCACGGAATCGTAGCCGGAGAAATCGAATTTGCCGTTGACCACGAGCGTGTCGGAATCGCCGCGGGAACGGGAGGAGAAGATGAGCGTCGCTCCCGCCTCGACCTGCATGTCGCCCGTGACGGTCGTTTTTCCGACGTCGAACGCGCCGCCGTTCGCGACGACGAAGCCGTATTCCGTTTCGTCGGAGCCGGAATCGACCCGCTCGGCGTCCGGCGTGACGTCGAGCGTCGTCTCGCCGTCGGCGTAAAGCGTGCCGCCGGAAACCGAAACGCCGTGCCTGACGGCCATCGTTCCCGTCCAGGCGACGACCGCGGAATCGGCGACGGAAAGCGCGCCGTCCACCGTCGTGTTCCCGCCGATCGTCAGCGCCGCGTTCCCGCCGGCGGAAAGCGAGCCGGGATTCGTGTGCCGCCATTCGTTTTCGCCGGCGTCGTTTTCGACATAGCCGAAAGTTCCCAGCGTGACGGTGCTGCCGCCGGCGACGCTGCCGCGCGCTTCCCCGAAAAGCGAAATGCCGCTGCTGACGTCGACGTCGCCGAGCACCGAAAGCGCGCCGCCGCGCGCGGCCGTTCCTTCGTCCTCGCCTTCGCCCTGCACCGCGTTTTGTCCGACCACGATGCCGGTGAAAGACGTTCCGGCGCTCAAGGCAGCGCTCCCGCCGAAGACGGAAAGCGTCGTTCCCGTCGCGTTGACGCCGGCGGAAAACGCGCCGCCGTTCACCGTGACGCCGGAGCCGAAGTTCGCGTTGTTCGCCAAATTGAGCCTGCCGCCGTTGAGCGTGACCGTTCCCGCGGAAACCGCCGTGCGGTTATCGTTCTCGGCGACGACGAAGGTGCCGCCGTAAATGTTCACGCCGGACCCGGAATTGATGCTCGAGTGCAAATTGAACGTGCCGCCGTAGATGTTCACGCCTCGCTCGAACGTCGCGGATCCGGAAATGCTCGTCGAGCCTCCGTACTGCAGGAACGCCGCGCCTTTTTTCAGCTTCGCGTCGGCGTAGGAGCCGACGACGCCGCCCTCCGCGACGGTGAAGCTGCCGCCGTTCACGCAGACGGTGTCCTCCACGTAAAATTCTCCTCCGCCGCGGACGACGAAGCCGTCGTCGTCGAGCATGAGCGAGTGAGCGTTGACGACTTGGTCGGCATTGATCGTGCAGCCGGAAGAGCCTTCCATGACGAAGCCGCCCATCGTGAAGTCGACGGAAGAAACCGTAATGAGCTCTTCGTTGCCCGTCGCGCCGTCGTAGGAAATTTCCACGCGCCACTCGCCGGCTTGCGTCGCGTAGTTCGAGCCCCAGAACGCGTTGGTCGAAAACGTCCACGACGTTCCGACGATGCTGCTGTCGCCGGCCATCACCGTTTCTCCCGCGGGCTGGACGAGAACGCTTTTCTGGCCGTCCGGCGCGATGAGCGTCACCGTCAGCGAATTGAGATCCATCGTGATGTCGGTGGCGCCGCCCGCCTCCGCGTCGATTTCATTGGCAAAATCGATGGTGACGGAAACGGTTTCGAGGCTTTGGGGGATTTGCGAGACGAAAACGCCGCTCCCGCCGGCCGTTCCCGTCGTGAACACGTAAGTCGCCTCGCGCGCCTGCGCCGAAGGATTGACGTCGGAATCCTTCAGCGAAATCCGCGAAGAATCGATCGACGCGCTCGTTTCGACCGTCGTGTAGGCGATGTCGCGCACGGTGTCGACGAAGCCGACGGGATCGATCATGCCGAAGCCGTAATTGTTGTTGAACCAGTAGCCGCCGTTGTTTTTCTGCCAGTCGCCGGTGGAATTCACCGTCGTGGTCGTCGTCTCGCCGGTTTCCGGGTCCGTGACCGTCGTGGTGTAGCCGCTTTTCTGCACCCAGGAGCCGATTTCCTCATCGTAGACGGCGTCGATGTTCGGCGCCTCGCCGTGCCCGGAAGAATACGCGAGCGCGTGCTTCGCCCAGCGGGAATCCATCACGGGGCAAACTTGCTTGCCGAGCGCGATGACGCCGGCGACGAGCGGCGAAGCGAAGGACGTGCCGCTTTCCGCGGCGTAGTCGTCGTTCGCGACGGTCGGCGTCGTTTCGGTCGAAGTCGTCGAATCGTCCGTCGTCGTCGAAGAAGAAGAGCCGCTGCTTCCCGTGTTGTAGCCGAGCTCTCCCGTGCGGTCGGTGGAAACGACGTCGTCGCCGGGAGCGGAAATGAAGATGTTCGAGCCGTAATTGGAGAAATCGGCGTAAACGCCGTCGGAATCCGTCGCCGCGACGAGAATGCCGGCGTTCGTGAGCGAGGCGTTGGTATTCCAGCCGGAGTCCCCGCCGTAGCCGTCCCCGCGCGAGTTCCCGGCGGCGAAGACGTAAATCACGTTGTTCAGCGAAGTCGCTTCGACGGCGGCGGCGAAGACCCGACCATCCGAATTCCCCGCGGTATAAACGCTGCCGAACGAGCAGTTTTTGACCTGAATGGCCGCCTCGCCGAGATACGAGACCGCGTCCCCGCTGCCGGAGACGCCGGACGCCCAGTACGCGGCTTCCGTCGCCGCGGAAATGTTCACGCCCGAGCCGTCGCTCCCGGAATGCAGCCCGGCGATCGTCGCTCCCGGCGCCGCGCCGACGACGCCGGCGTCGTTCCCGCCGACGGCCGCCGCCATGCCCGCGACGAAGGTGCCATGGTTTTCGTCCGTGTAAATCTGCGAGCCGTCCGCGGGCAGCTCTTCCGTCCCGATGAAGTCCTTGCTCAGCCCGTTCGCCGGATTCGTTCCCGGATTGTACGGCGAGACGTTCAAATCCTCGTGATTCGGTTCGACCCACGTGTCGATGATGCCGATGACCACGCCCTCGCCCGTGATGCCTTCGTTCCAGAGCTCGGCGATTTCGACGCCGTTCCGCGCCGGAAACCACTGCCACTGCCGATTGATGATCGGGTCGTCGTAGACGTAACTTGGGGAAATCTGCGTCGGCGTCGTCTGCGACGAAGACGTCGAAGAAGAGGACGACGATGCGCTCTGCGCGACGGCGGGAACGCCGAAAGCGACGGCGGACGCGCACGCGAAAAGAAGCGGGAGAGGCAGGCGGACTTTCATAAAAACGGGGGGATTTGATTATGGGGGAAAGGAATGAGGCCGCGGCGGAGCAAAGCGTACCCGCCGCATTGTCTTTACGGAGAGCAAACGCTTTTCCCGCGGGAACGGCAAGAAAAAAGCTCGGAGCGCGCTCAGAGCAGCCCGGCGGTTTCTTCGAAGCCCAGCGCGAGGTTCATCAGCTGAACCGCCTGACCGGACGCGCCTTTGACCACGTTGTCGATGCAGGACGTGATGACGAAATTCTTCGTGCGCGGGTCGAAAACCGCGGAGATGTCCGCGCGGTTCGTTCCCGCGACGTGCGCCGTGTCCGGGAACGTCCCGCTCCCGAGCACGGCGACGAAGGGCCTGCCCGCGTAAGCTTTTTCCCAACAGGCGTAAACCTGCGCGAGCGTCGCCTCTCCCGCGGGAACCGTGATCGTCGTCGAGATCCCGCGCTTCATCGGAGCCAGATGCGGGCAGAACTGCACGACGACGCGCGTTCCCGCCGCGAGCGAAAGCTGCTCCTCGATTTCGGAAAGATGCCGGTGCTTCGGCAGCCCGTAGGCCTTCGCCGACTCGTCGCGCTCGCAGTAGGCGTAGGCGAGATCCGATTTTTTCCCCGCGCCCGAAACGCCCGAATACGCGTTGATCACGCACGTTCCCGCCGCCGGGCGCAACAGGCGTTCCCGCAGCAGCGGCACGAGCGGAATCTGGATGCTCGTCGGGTAGCAGCCCGGGCACGCCACGAGCGGCGCGGCCTTCCACGCGTCGTCGAGCGCGAGTTCCGGCACGACGTAGGGCGTTTTCTTCAGAAGCTCGACGTCCGGATGCGGCTTGCCGTAGTACTCTTCGTAAACCGCGGGATCGTTCAGCCGGAAATCCGCCGAAAGGTCGAACACGCGCCGGCCCGCCGCGACGAGCGGACGCGCGTACTCGGCGGCGACGCCGTGCGGGAGCGCCAGAAACCAGACGTCGACCGGCTCCGCGCAAATCGCTTCCGGGTCGGCGCGCACGAACGCGAGCCCCGCGGGAATGATTTCCCGGAACTGCGGCATGACCTCCGCCAGAGGCGTTCCCGCGAGCGACCGCGAACACACGCAGGAAAGCTCCGCGTTCGGGTGCCGCGACAGCAGCCGCACCAGTTCTTCTCCGGCGTATCCGGAAGCGCCGACGATTCCGACTTTGATTTTGCTCATAGTTCCCGCCATTTTCGATTTTCCGCGCGGGAACGCAAAGTTTTTCTGAAAAAAACTTGCTTCGCGGGAACGCGTCTCGTAGTTTTTTTTGAACCTCAAAACACTCTCCGGACAAAATGAAAACCCCGATGCTCCTCCTTGCCGCGCTTTTCTGCTGCGCGGCGAACGTTTCCGCCGCGGAAGAAAAGACCGCGCACGCCACGGTCTACGCGAATCCGCGCTTCGAGCTCAACATGCGAGAATCCTCGGCGCAGCTCGCCGTCGACAACGCCGTGAAGTCCGCCATGACGAAAAAAATCGGCGAAATCCGCAAGCGGAACGCCGGCTCCTCCCTGCAGTCGCGGAAGCTCACCGCGGAGCACGCGGAATACATCGTGAAGCGCTCCGGGAGAAAATCTCTTCTCCTGCGCATCGACGTCGAGTCCGCCGAAATCGTCTCCAACGAAGGCCAGCTCCCGAAAACGCAGAAAACCGTCAAATTCAACCTGAAATCGGCGGACCGGACGCCCGAGGAATCGTCGGTGCAAAGCGACGTCGCCCAGGAGTTCATCCAGCGGAACTCGCCCTATTTCGACTGCGAGGGCTCGCACGTCCACGGCGAAGGCCGGGGTTCGCGCCGATACTGCGTCGACGTCGTCGACACGACGCGCAAAATCGTCAAAGTCGAAATGACGATTCGCCTCTCCGAATTCGACGACTGAAAAAAAAAGCTTGCGCGAAAACGGGAAAAGCGTATCGTAAGTGCTTCCTGTTCGCCACTTTAGCTCAGTTGGTAGAGCATCTCATTCGTAATGAGAGGGTCGTTGGTTCAAGTCCGACAAGTGGCTCCATCTTTTTTCTTCCTGAAGCGTCCGCGTTCCCGCGCGGGCGCTTTTCTTTTTTTTCGCGGACGCGGGAACGCCGCGAGTCCGATGCGGCGAACGCAGAAAAAAGCCGCGCTCCCGCCGATGCGCGGGAACGCGGCTTTTCTTCTTTCTCTCCGCGGAGAAACGCGGGAACGCTCAGTGGCGGAAATGCCGGTGTCCGGTGAAGATCATCGCCATGCCGCGTTCGTTCGCGGCGTCGATGACTTCCTGATCCCGCACGGAGCCGCCCGGCTGGATCACCGCCGTCGCTCCCGCGTCCGCCGCCGCGAGCAATCCGTCCGCGAACGGGAAAAACGCGTCGCTGGCGACGACCGAGCCTTTCAGCGAAAGCCCCGCTTCGCCCGCTTTCCAGACCGCGAGCCGGGAAGAATCCACGCGCGACATCTGCCCGGCGCCGACGCCGAGCGTGCGTTCGCAGCCCGCGTAGACGATCGCGTTGGACTTCACGTGCTTGACGACTTTCCAGCCGAAAATCATGGCGCGCAGCTCTTCGTCCGTCGGAGCGCGCTTCGTCACGACCTTGTACGCGCTCGGGTCGATCGGCTTCAGGTCGCGCTCCTGCACGAGCACGCCGCCGACGGCGTAGCGCACGTCGAGCATCCTGTCCGCCGCGACGGGCTTGACCTGCTCCATCAGGCGCAGATTTTTCTTTTTCGCGAAAATCTCGCGGGCCTCCGCCGAAAACGACGGCGCGATGATGACTTCGGCGAAGATGTGCGCGATGCGTTCGGCAAGGTCTTTGTCCGCCTCGCGGTTCGCGACGATGATGCCGCCGAAGGGCGCCTGCTTGTCGGTCTCGAACGCCTGATCCCACGCTTCGGCGAGCGTTCCCGCCGTCGCGATGCCGCAGGGATTCGTGTGCTTGAGGATGCCGACCGTCGGGCGGTCGAACTCGGCGATGAGGCTCGCCGCTCCCGTGATGTCGAGGATGTTGTTGAAGCTCAGCTCCTTGCCCTGAAGCTGGTTGAAGAAGCCGTGGAAATCGCCGTAGAGCTTGGCGTTCTGGTGCGGGTTTTCGCCGTAGCGCAGTTCCTGCGCCGTTTTCAGGTTAAGATTGAACTGGCGCGGGAACGCGGGCGCCGTCGCCTCGCTCGGCGTCCGCTTTTCCAGATAAGCCGCGATCGCCGCGTCGTAGGCGGCCGTGCGCGAGAAAACTTTCAGAGCGAGCTCGCGGCGGAACTCCGGCAGCGCCGCGGGATCGCCGTCCAGCGCGTCGAGCACGCGCGGATAGTCCGCGGGATCGGTGACGACGAAGACGCTGCGGTGATTTTTCGCCGCGGAGCGCAGCATCGAAGGCCCGCCGATGTCGATGTTTTCGATCGCGTCCTCGAACGCGCAGTCCGGCTTGGCGACCGTCGCCTCGAACGGATAAAGATTCACGACGACCATGTCGATCATCGGAATGCCGAGCTTTTCCGCCTGCTCCATGTGGGAAGGCAGGTCGCGCCGGCAGAGCAGCCCGCCGTGGATGCGCGGGTGCAGCGTCTTCACGCGCCCGTCCATGATTTCCGGAAAGCCCGTGTGCTCGCTCACGTCGGTGACGGGAAGCCCGCCGTCGCGGAGCATTTTGGCGGTGCCGCCCGTGGAAAGCAGCCGATAGCCGTGTTTTTCGACAAGGACTTTCGCGAAATCGAAGAGTCCGGTTTTGTCGCTGACCGACAGGAGTGCGAGTTTCTGCATAGAGCGCGCATTTAACACTCTTTCCCGCGGGAACGCAAGCGCGCCCGCGTTTTTCTTAAGCTTGCCGCGATTCGGTCAAACAACTTCAATGGAATGCCGAAAACAACAGAAATCCGACATGAAAGATCTCTCTCACGGGACCGCCGCGCGCGCCGTGAGCCGAACCGGGCTCGCGGGAATGCTCGTTTCGCTGGGCATCGTCTTCGGCGACATCGGCACGTCCCCGCTTTACGTGATGAAGGCGATTCTCGGCACGGGCGAAGCGCTTTCCGAAGCCTACGTCGTCGGCGCGCTTTCCTGCATCATTTGGACGCTCACGCTGCAGACGACGGTCAAATACGTCCTCGTCGCGCTGCGCGCGGACAACAACGGCGAAGGCGGCATCTTCGCGCTCTACGCGCTGCTGCGCCGGCACAAGAAGAAATGGGCTTCCGCGGCGGCGGTCGTCGGCGCGAGCACCTTGCTTGCGGACGGCGTGATCACGCCCGCCATCACCGTGACGAGCGCAATCGAAGGGCTCGAGGGCGTCAGCCCGGGCCTGCCCGTCGTTCCCGCGGCGCTCGCCGTCATCGCCGCGGTTTTCTTCGTGCAGCGCTTCGGGACGGAATCCATCGGACGCTTTTTCGGCGCGTTCATGCTGCTGTGGTTCCTGATGCTCGGCGCGGTCGGCGCGGCGGGCATGCTCGAATGCCCGCAAGTGCTCAAGGCGTTCAATCCTTACTACGCCGTGCGGCTTTTGGCGGATTCGCCCGTCTGGTTTCTGATTCTCGGCGCCGTGTTTCTCTGCACGACGGGCGCCGAGGCGCTCTATTCCGACCTCGGGCACTGCGGCAGACGCAACATCGCGTTCAGCTGGACGTTCGTCAAGGCGACGCTCATCCTGAACTACCTCGGTCAGGGCGCGTGGGCGCTTTCCCGCCCGGAAGCGGCGGCGGCGGGAACGAACCCGTTCTACGCCGTCGTTCCGCAAAGCTTTCTGCCCGTCGCCGTCGTGATGGCGACGGGAGCGGCGATCGTGGCAAGCCAGGCGCTCATCAGCGGGTCATTTTCCATTTTGAGCGAAGCCATGAATCTGAGCTTTTGGCCGCGGATGCGCGTCAGGCATCCCACCGACGTGAAAGGGCAGCTTTTCATTCCCGCGGCCAACGCGGTCATGTTCGCCGCCGTCGCCGCCGCCGTGCTCATTTTCCGCGATTCCGCGCGCATGGAAGCCGCCTACGGGCTGGCGATCACGATCACGATGCTGTCGACCACCCTGTTGCTGGGGCTCTACCTGCGGACGCGCCGCGTGCCGCTCCCGCTGACGGCGCTCTTCGTCGGCGGCTATTGCGCGCTCGAAGGCGTTTTTCTCGCCGCGAATCTCTCCAAATTCGCGGAAGGCGGCTGGTTCACGCTGCTCATCGGCGGCGCGATCGGCTCCGTCATGTTCGTGTGGATTTCCGCGCTGCGCATCCGCCGGAAATATCTGCGCTTCAAGCAACTCAGCGACTACTACGGCGTCATTTCCGACATCAAGGCGGACGAAACGATTCCGAAATACGCCTCGAACCTCGTCTACGTCAGCCGTTCCCGCGGCGAAGGCGCCGTCGAGGACAAGCTCCTTTATTCCATCATCAACAAGCAGCCCAAGCGCGCCGACCATTACTGGCTGATCCATTTGGAATACGACGACGCTCCCGATACGCTCGAATACGCCTTCAAGTCCCTGATCGACAAAACGCTTTTCAGCGTGAACCTGCGCATCGGGTTCCGCATCGAGCCGCGCGTCAGCCTTTACCTGCGGCAAATCGTGGAAGACCTCGTCGCCTCCGGCGAACTGGACCTGACCAGCGCGTATCCCTCGCTGCGCAAAAACGGCATTCCGGGGGATTTCCGCTTCATCCTGATCCACCGCGTCTATTACCCGGAAGATTCTTCCGACCGCCGGCAAAACCTGCTGATGAACCTCTACGGCATCATCCGAAAAATCGGCATCGACGAACCGAACGCGCTCGGGCTGGACACCTCGCTCGTCGTCGTGGAACGCGTCCCGCTCATCATCGGCGCCCGCGCGAAAAACATGCGCCGCATCGCCCGCGTCGGCTGAAAAAATCCCCCCCCCGCAAAGAAAAAAAATCTCCCGCGTGAACGCGGGAACGAAGCGCAAAAAAAAAAGGCGTTCCCGCGGGAACGCCTTTTTTTCAAGAAGCGCGTCTGCGCTTCGGCTCATTTGCGGCGGCGGCGCGAAGCCACGAGCGCGAGCGCGCCCAGGCCCGCGAGCAGACCGAACGCAGACGGTTCCGGAATCGCCGAAACGTAGTTCAGCACGATGTTCGTGCCGTCCGTGCTGAGGAAGTATTTGCCGGCGTCTTCGGCCGTCAACGCATCCGCGTCGAGCGAATCGTCATACGTGCTCAGTCCGGCAAATTCCGCCGTGATCGAGTCGTTGAAAAGCTCCGTGATATCCGCCGCCGTGTCGCCGTTGATTTTCGACTTGCCGTCGAACAGCGTGCGCTGGCGGAGAACATACGTGCTGCCGGATCCGAGGTCGACCGTTCCCGTGAACTTGATTTCGTTCCCGTCCGTGTAAAGACGGCTGCCCGTCGTCAGCGTTCCCGCAGAACCGAGCGCGAAAGTATGAAGCTCGCCCTTGGCGGCGGCGTCGAATTTGATGTCCCAGCCGATCGTCAGCGCCCCGTCGATGTTGTAGGTGCCGTCCTTGAGCTGGAGCGAAGAACTGTTGATCGTGAGAGACGACCCCGCCGCGACCGTGATGTTGCCGGTCCAAGTGCGATCATTCACACCGTAAATCGTCACGTTCGTGTTGTTGGAAACGGTCCACGAGCCGCCGTCGGACGTGTACATGCCCTGCCAGCGATCGTCGCTGCTGCCGATGGTGACGCTCCCGCCGCAATCGAACGTGTAGGCGAGAGGGTTGCTCGTGCTGTTCCAAGTCAACGTCTGGTTGTCCCAGTTCGAGGCCGCCGAGGCCTGTGCCACGGTGTAGTCTCCGGCAGCGCCGGTCCAGGTCGCCGTCTGTACAGCCGCGCCGGAGAGCGCGGTGCCTGCGGCGAGAAGCGCCGCGATCGTGATATGTTTTTTCATGATGATATGTCAGTTGCGGATAATAACGTTTTTGGGTTGTTTTTCGGAAACGAAACGGCGCGGGAACGCTGTCTCATTTCTTGAAACAAGATTCTGACAAAAAAAAAAGTGCGGAATCAAGCGTTTTTTCTTTGGGTTTTCTCGTTCCCGAAGAACCTGTCCCCGCAAACATGGAAGAAGCGATTTGCAATCGCTTCCGCAGAAACGCAGGAACGCAAAAAGACGAAAGAGCGAACGAATACTCTGCCCGCAAAGCCGCCTCCGCCGGACTCCCAGACTCAAACGAAAGCGATTGGAAATCGCTTTCCCCGGGGACATGAAAAACTTATTGACTTGAAAATGAATCTCATTTTTAATTTCCGACAATCCGCATGAGAACACAACCGCAGGACGTCATCGAAAAGATCAAGGAACAGCTTGGAACGCTGAAATTCGGCGAGCTGACCGTGGTCGTCCACGACGGGAAGGTCGTGCAGATCGAAGTGAAGGAAAAAATTCGCTTCTCCAAATAAACGACAAACCAAGAGACAAACGCCACCGGAAACACACGGAGCACCACACAACGATATTTTCTCGCCCGCGACCGGACAGACCGGAGTGCGCGACACGACGAGAAATCAATGAAAATCAGACAGTCCTTCTTAATCTTCGCGGGCGCAGCCCTGCTGCCCTGCACGGCGCTTTTCGCGCAGGAAAACGAAGCCGCGGGAACGCCTGCGGCAGAAACCGAGGAACGGGAACGTCCCCTTCCGGCGCCCGCCGCCGAAAGCGGCGACGCGGCGGGGAAACCTGAAGTGCAAACCGGGCGCGCAGTGCGCGTCACCGCCGCCAGGCACGAAATGGAACTCCTGGAAGTGCCCATGAGCGTTTCCGTCGTTGACGGCTCGTCCGTCACGAAAAGCTCCGCCGCCACGGTGGGCGACCTGCTGCAGGACGTTCCCGGCATGCAGGTGAGCTCGACCGGGCACGCGTTCAAGCAGCTCAGCATTCGCGGCGAAGACAACGGCCGCTGCCTGCTCCTCGTGGACGGGCAAAAAATCACGGAGAACTCCGGCATGAACGGCGCGCCGCTGCTGATTTCGGTCCAGGACATCGAGCGCGTCGAAGTGGTCAAGGGCCCGGCCTCGGTGCTCTACGGGTCGGAGGCGATCGGGGGCGTCGTCAACGTCATCACGAAAAAGGGCCCGAAGGAAGACGGAGCGCACGGAAGCGTCGGCGTCCGCGGCGACACGGGAACGCACGGGATCGACCAATACTACTCGCTGTCCGGGCGCTTCGGCGACTTTTCCGCCCGAGTCTCCTATTCCGACGAAGACCACGGGAACATCGAGGCGCCGGGCGGCGCGATCGACGACACGGACTACCGCATCCAGAACACGAGCGCGTGGCTCGCCTACGATCTTTCCGAGAACGCGACCGTCGGGCTGAAATACGAAATGTTCCGCGGACGCACGAGCGTCCACACCGGCTATGACCGCATGGACTTCTCGCTGCCGATGTGGGACCGCGACAAGGTCGGGGCCTACGTCACGGTGAAAGACATCACGAAAAACTTCGTCAAGCTGGACTTCAACGCGTTTTACCAGCGCACGGAAAAGCGGTTCATCCAAAACACGATGATGCCGCCGACGGCCTCGCCCATGACGCTCGCCGAATTCAACACGGACCGCCTGAACAAGCAGAACTCCTACGGCGCGGAAATCCAGGCGGACTTCACGTTCGCCGACAGCCATTACTTCATCATCGGCGCCCAAGTCGATTATTCCGACCTCAACGCCGAGGGCACGAGCTACGAATACGTTTCGCCGATGTGGTCCATGGCGACGGGACAGACACCGGGAAGGCGCACGCGCTACACGGACTACGACGCGGACCAGATAACGCTCTCCGCCTTCGCGCAGGACGAGTGGAACTTCGCCGACGGATGGGATCTCGTGCTCGGCGCGCGCGGAACCTTCGTCCACACCTCGCTCGACAGCGGCTCCAATCCCGTCTATAACCACGCGAGCGGAACGACGTCCTACGAGCCCTACGGCAGCGAAAGCGACGAAGACGCTCACGCCACTTTCTCGATCTCGCTCGTGAACACGCAAATCGAAAATACGGCGCTCCGCGCGACGGTCTCGCAGGGCTACCGCGTCGCGACGCTCAACGAACTCTATATCGGGAACGCGATGATGGGCGCCGTCACCGAAGCGAATCCGAGCCTCGACCCCGAAACAAGCACCAATTACGAGCTCGGCGCGCGCTATGACGACGGCAAGCTGATCCTCGACGCCACCGTCTTCTACACCGATGCGGACGACTACATCACCACTGAAACGCTGGGCGCCTACCATTACCGTTTCGTGAACTACGACTCTTCCCGCGCGTTCGGCGCGGAACTGGCGGCCTATTACAACTTCGAGATCGGCAAAGACGCCGTGATCACGCCCTACGCCGTCGCGACATGGCTGCGGAGGCGCAACGCGTCCGGCTCCTTCTCGACCTACGACACGGGCAGTCCGGAACTCTTCGGGAAAGCCGGAGTCCGCGCCTCCCTCGTCGACGACAACAGGAACTGGTGGATGGATCTCAACGTCCGCGCCAATTCCCAGTCCGACTCCACGAGCGAGGAAAACGGCGTGCGCTCGACGACCTCCGTCGCGGGCTGGGCGACCTACAACGCCGCTTTCGGCGTGGACATCACGCCGGCGCGTCCCAACCCGTATTTCGGCAAGCTGACGCTCGCCTTCGGCATCGACAACATCACCGACGTCGAATACGAACTGGCGAAAATCGGATTTTACCAGCCCGGGCGCAGCTACTGGCTGTCGCTGCAATACGATTTCTGAAAAAAAAAAACAGCGGCGGCGGGAACGCGCCGTCTGA
>DVOG01000151.1 GCA_018713755.1 Candidatus Spyradosoma merdigallinarum
CAGCGAATCGACAAGCCGTCGCACGTGATCACCTTGGGAATGTCAGTCTGATCGGTAGACTGACCGGTAGGCAGATTGGACTTCTCCACACGGATTCTTATGGTGGTTCCGTTATTTTTTAAGTCGCTCAGAATTTTTAGTAAATCCTGCGTCTTTTGCAGGTATGGGCTATTAGTAGCGTTGGCGTCGAAAGAGAACCAGGATTCCGGAGACACGTCTTGAACAGGGCTCAAAATATCTGCCTCCCAAGAGAAGTCAGGTTTCTCCTGCGCGAATATAATCGCCGTTTTTCCGCACATCTCGCGCTTGAAATCCCGGGACGGTTCCAGCCGAAACTGCAGAGACCCCGCGTCGATTTCCTTGATTGTTCCTTCTGTAATATAATTTACTTTATCGTTTGCCATGATTTTTATGCTTTCTGTTGAGGGTGAATGTTGACGGTTGAAATTTTTTCCGTGCGCTGCAGGTTCGGCGGTTTCAGAGTCCCAGATCCTCTTCGTCGTCGACGCACCGGACCAGATACCGCGCGAACGAGGAAAGCTCGGGATAATATTGATATTCCGCCATGCCCACGCGGCGGAGTTCCTTGGCAACGGCCTTTTTCTTGTCGCCGCGGATCGTGACGACGCCGACGCGGGCAATCCCGTAAGTCGCGGCGTCCCTGTTCGAAAAGTCGGCCTCCGAGAACGTCGCGGGAATCAACTTTTTGTTGTCGGAAAATCCGAAAAGGAAAAAGCACCCGGACTGGCGCTGTATGCGCTCCGTGCTCAGAATCGGCTTCACGCACCAGACGTGCGGCAGATCCTGCAGGAGCATGTCCCGAATCCAGCGTTCGCTGACGGAGAATCCCGGCCGGTCGATTTTCGCCTCGTATCCGAGATACCCGAGCCCGTCATGGCTCAGGGTAATTTTGTCGTCGTCCAATTTCACCGCCGCCGCGATCGCCGTCACGATGTCCGAGTCGGAATACTTGATCCGCGACTTTTCCACGGCGTAAACGGAAATGAAGGAATTGCACTCGTCGTATTCGGATTTGACGCCCGAGTTGAACGGGATCGTCGCCATCGCCGCGGAGAGCCGCAAATCCTCGGAAATGTTCATCAGCCGCGTCGGCACGCCGTAATGCTCGAATTTGTAAAGCGTCTCGATGGTCTTCATGTCGTGCCGGAAAAATTCCGGATAACGGCGCAGCGTTTCGTAGAAAATTTTCTTTTCGTTCTGTCGTCTGCTTTTATTCCTCAGAATCGACGGCAAACATTGATCCGGCGGCGGCGGCTCAGGAGCGCCGGGCGGCTTGAAGCGATGGTATTCGCCGCGAAAGAAAAAATCGCAGTTTTTGTAGCGGGGATTCTTCTTCGCCCGTTCGATGATGTCCTCGGCTTCCCGCAGGATTTCCCAGAATGTCGTGCAAGGTGTCATGTCTTTTCAAAAAAAAAAAGGGGTGGAAAAATTCATTTGCTTCGGAAAAGTTTTTTGAAAGCGGCCTGCAGGCGCGCGATGCGGACGGAAAACGGAAGCGGCCCGGAAAGCATTCCCGCCGATGCGAAAAAATTGAGGTCCTTCCCGCGTTCCCGCCACGTCGCGCGAAGCGGCGAAATGTCCACGCCGCGAAGATTCCCGCAAGCGTCTTCGAGGATGTTCCCGCCGCAGGGGTCGGGATCGCCGCCCCAGCAAAGCCCGAAAGCATGCGCGCGCCGCACCGCCGCAACGACGGCGCGGTCGCGTTCCGCCCCGCGTCCGGCGTTTTTCCCGTCGATGAACTCGCAAATCAGGAAGCGTTCCCGCAGCATTCCCGCGGCATAACGCTCCGCCGCAAGAAAAATACGCATCGGGAAATCGAAGCCCGCGGCGTGCGCGCGTTCGATGCGCGCCAACAGCGCGGACGCCCGCATTTTCCTCGCACGCAGGACGCGATCCAAGTTCCATGGACGAAGGATTTTTTCCGTTTTGAAAATCACGATGCCCCCCCCCATTTCGCATCCAGGCGGACTTTCCACGTTTTCCTGACGAATTTCCCGTCCGCCGCGGACGTCTGCAAAAGGCGCGCGGAATCGGCCATCCACGCATCGACGCCCGCGCGAAGCTCGGAGAAAACGCCGAGCCAATCCGTTCCCGTATCCAACCAACAAATACGAAAACCGTCCGCCGCAGCATTTTTTATCGGGAGTCCGTTCATCGCGCGATTTTTTCCTTGCAGGAGCGCTTCCCACTGCGCGCCGATTTTTTCGGGAGAGAATTTTTCGGGGATTTGCGCGAGCGCGTTTCTCGCGAGGCGTTCCCGCAGCGCGTCGTCGGACATCGGCCGCGCGAGCGTTTCCGCGTAGGCGTCCAAGTCAAACGCGGGAACGAGGCAGCCGTTTTCGCCGTCGCTGATGATGTCGCGCGCCGCCGCGAAGGAGTCGAACGCAACGGGAACGCAGCCGAACGACGCCGCTTCCACGAGCACGTTCGGGAAACCCTCGTAGGCGCTCGTCATGCAGAAAATCGACGCGTCGCGGTAATACGGCTCGGGATTCTGAAAACCCTCGAAATGCACGCGCTCCAAGCCGAGCGTTCCCGCAAGTTTTTTCACGGCGTCGAAATCATGCGCGCCGCCGACCAGGCACAGCGACCACGCCGGGAAACGCGTCTGAAGCTTTCGCCAAACGCGCAGAAGCAGCTGCGGCTGCTTGACGGCCATTTCCATGCGCCCGACGAAAAGCAACTCCTTTTTCTTCGCAGAAAAATCGACGGACGCCTCCGCGCAGAATGCCGGATTCGGAATCGCGCAGACGCGCGGCGACGCCCCGCGCGGAAAATGCTTCAGGAAGCCGGGAACGAACCGCTCGGAAAGCAGCACCGTGCGCGCGCAGCACGCGGCGTTCCCGCGATAAATTTTCGCCTGTCGCCGGAAGCGCAGAAAACGTTTCACTTTCGATCGGAGGCCGTTCCCGCGGAAACGCCGCTCGTAGAAGCACGGGTCGGTGCGGATCGCGGCTATTACGGGAACACCGCAGCGCGCCGCCTCGCGCGCGAACGGGAAACGCTTGCCGTCCGCCCATTGAAAGAGCACGACGCCGATGCGCTTTTCCCGCAGGAGCTTTTCGAAAAACGCGGCGTTTTCCGGGCAGGAGAACGT
>DVOG01000022.1 GCA_018713755.1 Candidatus Spyradosoma merdigallinarum
CTGTGGGAAAGGCCGGAAACGGCGGCGTTCGTCGCGAAGCTCTCGGCGCTTTCGCACGCGGGAACGCGCCTGATTCTGGAAACGCCGGCGGGTTTCGAGCCGCCCGTTCCCGCGGGCTGGACGCTGCTCAGGCGCATCGGGAAAAAAGGCAAGGATCAGCCCTGCGCGAGCGTTTTCGTTCCCGCCGCGTGAATGTGGTTTTTCCCGCGCGGAACGGCGCGTTCCCGCGAAAAAAGACGCGTCCGTTCCGCTTTTGCCCTTGCGGGAGCGCGCCGCGCCGCCTAAACTCGCTTCCGCTTTCTTTCGTTAGTCCTCTTTGCGGAAAAAAATGAAAAAAAAGCCGCGCTTGCCGCCGAACAGTTTCCCCTTTTTTACGCACATCCATGAAATTCAGAACTCTCAGTCCAGAAGAAGCCGCCGCTCTCATCGGGAACGGCGAAAACATCGGTCTCAGCGGCTTCACCGCCGCCGGCGCGCCTAAGGCGATCCCGCGCGCGCTCGCCGAAAAAGCGAAGGCGGAGCATGCGGCCGGGCGCCCGTTCAAAATCAACCTGTTTTCCGGGGCGTCGACTTCCGCGGCGACGGACGGCGTTCTCGCGCAGGCGGACGCGATCGATTTCCGCACGCCGTATCAGTCCAACGCGGATTTGCGCAAGAACATCAATTCGCAGAAAACCCGCTACAACGACATGCACCTTTCGCACACGGCGATGTACATGCGCTACGGGTTCATCCCGCGCGTGACGACGGCGCTCGTCGAGGCGACGGAAGTCACGGACGACGGGAAGATTGCGCTCACGACCGCCGGCGGGAACACGGCGACTTACTGCAAGCTCGCGGACCGCATCATCGTCGAGCTCAACGCGTATCATCATCCGGGGCTGAAGTATCTGCACGACATTTACATGCCGCTCGACCCGCCGAACCGCGCGCCGATTCCGATGACGCACGTGCAGGACCGCATCGGGACGACGATGCTCCAGGTCGATCCCGCGAAGATCGTCGGCGTCGTCCTTACGAACGAAAACGACCACATCGCGCCGTTCAAGGCGGGCGATCCCGTGACGGACAAAATCGGCGAGAACGTCTGCGATTTTCTCGCGAACGAGCTCAAAAACGGCCGCCTTCCGAAGGAATTTCTCCCGATTCAGTCGGGCGTCGGCAACATCGCCAACGCCGTGCTCGCCGCGCTTGGGCGCAACACGGAAATCCCGCCGTTCCGCATGCACACGGAAGTCATCCAGGATTCCGTCATCAAGCTGATGGACGCGGGGCGCTGCCTGTTCGTGGGCGGATGCTCGCTCACCGTCTCCGACGATTGCCTGAAGCACATTTACGAGAACTTCGATTTCTACAAGAACAAAATCGTTCTTCGCCCGCAGGAAATCTCCAACAATCCGGGAATCGTGCGCCGGCTCGGTCTCATCTGCATGAACACGGCGATTGAGGTCGATCTGTTCGGGAACGTCAATTCCACGCACTTCTACGGACGGCAGATGATGAACGGCATCGGAGGCTCCGGCGACTTCGCGCGCAACGCGTATCTGACGATTTTCACCTGCCCGTCCGTCGCCAAAGGCGGCGCGATTTCCTCCATCGTTCCGATGTGCTCGCACACCGACCACACGGAACACGACGTGGACATCGTCGTCACGGAACAGGGCGTCGCCGACCTGCGCGGGAAATGTCCGCGGGAACGCGCGGAAGAGCTCATCGAAAAATGCGCGCATCCCGACTACAGGGAACTGCTCCGCGCTTACGTCGCGCGCACGCCGAATTATCATACGCCGTGCGACGTCTCGAAAGCGCTCGAATTCCACCGCGCGTTTCTCGCCGACGGCGACATGCGCAAGGCGAACATGGCGTGAGGATTTTTCCCGCGCCGGCGAAAGGCGTTCCCGCAGCTTCCGCGGGAACGCTTTTTTTTCTGCGCGCGGGCGGGAGAAGCGAGAAATAACCTTTTGACGGAGCGGCGGAAAAAGGGCAACATTGCGGAAATTTTTTCCATCTGTCATGAAGATCAGCATAGGAAGCGATCACGCGGGACTTGAACTGAAGGAAGCGCTTGCCGCTTGTCTGCGCGCGCGCGGCGCGGACGTCGCCGACCGCGGCACGCATTCCAAGGATTCCGTCGACTATCCCGACTTCGCCCAGGCGGTCGCGCGGGACGTCGCGGCGGGAACGGCGGATTTCGGCGTGCTCGTCTGCTGGACGGGCGTCGGCGTCGCCATCGCCGCGAACAAAATTCCGGGGGCGCGCGCCGTCAACTGCTTCAATGCGGAAACGGCGGAGCTTTCCCGCCGGCACAACAACGCGAACGTCATCTGCTTCGGAGAAAAATTCATCGCCGCGGGCGACGCCGAAGCGTGGCTCGACGTTTTTCTGAAAACGCCCTTCGACGGCGGTCGCCATGCGCGCCGCGTCGGGAAGCTCGAACCCTCCTGCGGCGTTCCCGTCGCCTGACGCGGGAACCGGCTTCGTTCCCGCAGGGAAATTTCTTTTTCGATTAATCCGAAACCAACGAAAAAACATGGCCATAAATTCAGCACCGCTCGCCGACCTCGATCCGGAAATCGCCTCCTGCATCGAGGGCGAACTCAAAAGACAGCAGTCGCACATCGAACTGATCGCGTCCGAAAACTTCACGCTGCCCGCCGTGATGGCGGCTCAGGGCAGCGTGCTGACGAACAAGTACGCCGAGGGCTATCCGAAAAAACGCTGGTACGGCGGCTGCGAATGGGTCGACAAAGTCGAGCAGATCGCGATTGACCGCGCGAAGAAACTTTTCGGCGCCGAGCACGCCAACGTGCAGCCGCATTCGGGCTCTCAGGCGAACATGGCGGTTTATTTCGCCGCGCTGCAGCCGGGCGACAAAATTCTGACGATGAATCTCGCGCACGGCGGGCATCTCACGCACGGCGCTCCCGTGAATTTCTCCGGGAAATTGTATCAGGTCGTTCATTACGGCGTCGGCGAAGACGGCTACATCAATTACGACGAAATCGCGGAAATGGCGGCGCGGGAACGCCCGAAGCTGATCACGGTCGGCGCGTCCGCCTACGCGCGCATCATCGATTTCAAGCGCATGGCGGAAATCGCGCATGCGAACGGCGCGCTGCTGCTCGCGGACATCGCGCACATCGCGGGGCTTGTCGCCGGCGGCGTCCACCCTTCGCCCGTCGGTCATGCCGACTTCGTGACGACGACGACGCACAAGACGCTGCGCGGACCGCGCGGCGGGCTTATTCTCTGCGGAGAAAAATGGGCGAAGGCGATCGATTCTGCCGTGTTCCCGGGAGCGCAGGGCGGCCCGCTCGAACACGTGATCGCGGCGAAGGCGGTCTGCTTCGGAGAAGCGCTCAAGCCCGAGTTCAAGGAATACGCGAAGCAGATCGTTTCCAATTCCAAGACGCTGGCGGCGGACCTGACGGCGGCGGGCTTCAAGCTCGTTTCCGGCGGGACCGACAATCATCTCTCTCTGATCGATTTGCGCGGAAGCCATCCCGACGTCACGGGGAAAGACGCGCAGCTTGCGCTTGACGCGGCGAACATCACGACGAACAAAAACACCGTTCCCGGCGAAACGCGTTCGCCGTTCCAGGCGAGCGGAATTCGGCTCGGGACGCCGGCGGTCACGTCGCGCGGGATGCGGGAGCCGGAGATGAAGCTCATCGCCAAGGCGATCGCGACCGTCGTCGACAACATTCGCGACGAGGCGAAAATCGCGGAAGCGCGGGAAATCGCCCGCACGCTTTGCCAGAAATTTCCGCTGCCGTATTGAGCGCGGAATTTCCGTTCGGGATTTCCCGAAAATGCCGTTCCCGGCGACAGCGGCGGGAGCGGCATTTTTTGTGTTTGCCTGGTCGAAGGTTTTCAGGAAAATGTGGGCGTTGATTTTTCCCCCTGAAAGAAAAGAAGAGATGAAAAAGACGATAGCCGTTG
>DVOG01000152.1 GCA_018713755.1 Candidatus Spyradosoma merdigallinarum
GGGAACGCGCGCCGGGCGGCTGCCCGCCGGGCAGCTTTTCTCCGCCGACGATTTCCGCCTGCGACGGGCGCGTCGTCGCGACCTCTTCGCCGACGCTCACGCCTTTTTTGATTTCGATGAAATTCAAGTTGCCGATGCCGATTTCCACCTTGCGCCGCTCGAAGCGGTGTTCGCCGAGCTTGACGAAGACGAAGCGCGCGTCGTCCTCGATGAAAACCGCGCTGGCGGGAACGCTGACCGCGTTTTCCGCGCGGGCGACGAGAATGGAAATGTTCGAGCTGATACCCGGCCGCACCAGTTTTTTTCCCGCCTGAAACTTGACGCGCACGGGAAATTTGTAGAGCGTCGACGTCGTCGAATCCTGCACGCCGAACGCGGAAAGATAATCGACCTTGCCGTCGAACGTCGTGTCCGGCAGCGAATCGAAAGTCAGATGCGCTTCCGAATCCAGGCTGATCTTGTTCGCCTCGATTTCGTTCAGATCCGCCTCGACGCGGAGATTGCGCATGTCGTTGACCTTCATCAGCGTCGTGCCGTCGGAAAACGATCCCGCGCCGGAAATGACGTTCCCGACGTAGACGTCGAGGTCGGAGACCATGCCGTCGTGCGGCGCGCGAATTTGCGTTTTCGCGAGCTCTTCCCGCGCGTTGGCGAGCGTGGCGCGGACGACTTCGAGCTGAAGCTTCGCCGTCTCGAACGTCGTGACGGAATCGAGATAATCCTGCTCCGTCGCGAAATCGTTTTCGTAAAGCCCTTTTATGCGGAGCATGTCCCGCTCGGACTTCTCGACGTCGAGCTCGCGCTGACGCTCCGTGCGCTCGGCGGCGTCGACTTCCGTCTGATACGTGCTCGGATCGATTTCGAGCAGCAGGTCTCCCGCCTTGACGTCGTCGCCGTTTTCCACGTTGATGCGGACGATGCGTCCGTTGATTTCCGACTTGATTTCGGTGGCGGTCTCCGGCTTGACGAAGCCGCTCACGATGATGTTTTCCTCAATCGTGCGCTGCTCCGCGCGCGCCGTGGAAACGGGGGGCAGATTCGCCGTCGAGCCGTTCCCGCCGAGCACCTTCTCGCAGCCCGTTCCCGCGAAAGGAAGCGCGGCGAGCAGGCTCAGCGCCGCCGCGGGAAAAATGATTTTGCTGATGTTCATCGCTTGAAAAATTCCGTTTTCGTTCCTGGTGAGAAATGATCAGAAAGCCTCGTCGGATTCCCACGTGAATCCGTTGTCGGAGAGAATGCGCCCGTCGAGACGCGCGGCTTTGGCGCGGGCGACGGCGAGGTCGAGCTGCGCCTGGATTTCCTCGAGCCGCGCGGAGTCCAGCGAATCCTGCGCGGAAAGCACGTCCGTCAGCGTCGCCGTTCCCGCGGAATAGCGCGCGCGCTGCCCCTTGAAGGATTCTTCCTGCATTTTCAGCGCGACCTGCGCCGCCGTGAGGCGTTCCCGCGCCGCTTCGAGCGAGCGCCACGCCGAGCGCGCGTTGAACATCGCGTCCTGCAGCGCCTGCGCGGTTTCGATTTCGACGCTGCGCTGTTCCTTCATCGCCTGGCGCAAGCGCGCTTCGCTTTCGCGGAAGCCGATCGGCACGGAAAATTCGATTCCCACGGAAAAATCGTAGCCGCGCCGGTCGTTCCCGGCGACGCCGCGGAAGGCGTTCAGCGGAGAGCTTTCCTGCCCGCTCGCCTCCGCGCCGACGACGAGGTTCAGTTCCGGGCGGTCGTCGTCCTCGGCGAGCATCCGATTCAGCGCCGCCTGTTCCCGATTGATTTCCTGAATCTGCAAATCGATGTCGAACGCGCGCACGGCGGAAATCCATTCGCCGAAAGAGCGCGTCTCGCGGTTTTCCGCCGTTTCCGAAAGCGGAGCGACGCGGTAAACGACGGGATCCGCGTCGTCGCCCTTTTCGCCGAGAAGCCGCCGCAGCTCGTCGTCCTGATTTTCGACGGACTGTCGCGCGGAAACGAGATTGACGCGGCGCGAGGCGACTTCCGCCTCCGCCTGCAGAATGTCTTCCAGCGTCGCGCTCTGCAGTTCCCGCTTTTTCCGCGTCTGTTCGAGCACGCTTTCCGCGTGGCGCAGACTGCTCAGCCGCGCGGAAACGAGCGCGTAGCTCGCGGAAAGATTCCAATAGGCGACTTCCGTGTCGTAAATCAGGTCGAGCGTCGTCTTGCGCAGCGAAAGTCCGCTCTTGAGCACGTTCTGCCGCGCGGTGACGAGCGGCGCGAGATTGACCTCTTCGCCGAAGCCCTTCATCAAAGGCTGCGTGAGACTGACGCCGGCGGAAACGGACGAGTCCGCCGCGTACGGGTCGGAATTGAGATTGAAGCCGCGGTTGAAGTTCCCGTAAATCCGCGCCTGCGTGCCGTAGGAGAATTTTTTCGAAATTTCCGCGGAGCTCTTCCAGCTCTGCGAGCTCTTGCGCGAAGCGTCGTTTTTCCAGTAAGGCGTCGTTCCCGCCGTGTCATAGGTCGACGAAAACGAAAAGCGCGGGTCGAATTCCGCCTGCGCGATGTCGGGCGTGTCCTCGACGATGGACTTTTCCGTGCGGCTGAGCGCGAGTCCGAGATTTTCGCGGAGCGCGCGCGGGATCGCGTCGCGCAGGTTCAGCAACGGTCCCGTGCGGACGACTTTGGCGACGTCCTCCAGCGTGATCGTCGGCGCGTCGAACGCGCTGTGCGGCCGCTTTGCGATGGCTGCCGCGACGGCGGAAGACTCGCCCGCGGCGGGAACGTCGGCGGCCGCCTCGACGGGAACGGCGGCGGCGAAAAGCATCGGCAAAACTAAAACGGCGTTTTTCATCAGAAGAAAAAAAGAAGGCGCCGATAAACGGCTGAAGAAAGAAAACGCGGCGAAAAGAAAAATGTTTCAGGGGCAAAGATCCGGCGCGCTTTTTTTTTTTCAAAAAAAAGCAGAATCCTCGCGCACGGCGGATTCTGCTTCTCTGCGGCGGAGAAAAAAATCAGTTCCCGCCGAGCGCCGAAAGCAGCGGAGATTTTTCCACGCCCTCGATTTTCGAGCCGGGACGCGTCGTCACGTTGAACGAAATGCCGTGCTTCGTGAAATTCAGGCTGAACTTGCGCACGACTTGGTTCACGCCCGGCGCGACGGCGGCCTTGCGTTCCCGCAGCGAGGCGATCAGCGCGTCGATCTGCTCTTCCGTCGAGTCCGGGAGCGTCAGCAGCTTCGCCCGCGCGGCGGCGACGGCGTCTTCGCCCTCCGTCAGCGCGTTCCAAAGCAGGATCGCGACGTTCATCGCGCCGCGGATCGCGGTGCGGTTGCCGCCGGCCTGCGCGATGACGGGACGCGAAAAGTCGATGATCATGTTCGCGATGTTCGGGCGGTTCGGGTCCGCGGGCGCCGCCGGAAGCGGCTCGGCGCGCTCGTTCAGCAGCGCTTCGTAATGATAGCCGACCTCGCGGATTTTGCTGGATCCGAAAGCGCCGACGGTTTTTCTGCGATTGAAAGAAGTGGACATTTTTTTCTGAGTGAAAGTTTTCGGGAATGCTTTTTCCGGTGGAGATTTTTCGCGGGAACGCCGCGCGCGAATCAGCCCGGCGGCCAGCCGAGCTTGCGCCCGCCGAGCAGGTGCACGTGCAGGTGCGGAACGGTTTCGCCGGCGTCGGGCCCGCAGTTGATCACGGTGCGGAAACCGCCGGAAAGACCGCGCTCCGCGGCGATTTTTCCCGCGACGACGAGCAGGTGGCCGAGCGTTCCCGCGTCGGACTCCGTCGCGGCGGAAAGCCGCGGGATCACGCGCTTGGGAATGACGAGGACGTGCGTCGGCGCCTGCGGGCTGATGTCTTCGATCGCGATGCACACGTCGTCTTCGTAGACGATTTTCGACGGAATTTCGCGGTCGGCGATTTTTTGAAAAAGCGTTTTCATGCGGGGAAAGTTTATGGTGATTTTTTTGCGCGGGCGCGTAAAGCGAAAATTATTCCGCGGGATCGTCCGGCGCGAACTTTTCCGAAGGGAATCCGCGCGACTCGACCGCCGCGGCGACGTCGGCGGACGAAAGCCGAGCGCCGGGAGCGACGCCGTTTTCCTCGAACCAGCGCGCGCGCATTTCCAGCGCGAACTTCACGCGGTCGGAACGGGAAAAAACCGACGCCGCGTTTTCCGCCTGCATCTCGCGCGTTTCCAGCAGCATTCCCGCCGCGTCGAAAAAGCCGATGGACAAGTCCGCGGGAACGCCGCGCATCCAAAACGCGCGCCGCTTCGCGTCGGGATAGGCGAAGAGCATGCCGGCGTTTTCGGGAAGCCCGCGGCAGCCGGTCAACCCGCGGCGGCGTTCCAGCTCCGTCAGCGCGAGGCGCAGCGAAAGCGTCTTCCCTCCG
>DVOG01000153.1 GCA_018713755.1 Candidatus Spyradosoma merdigallinarum
AGCCCGGCTACTACCAGGCGCGCATGTCCTTCACGAACATCGACTACGAGCCGCCGGAGGGGAACGTCGCCGTGCTGAGCTGGAGCATCAGCGCGGGCGTCTCGGGCACGCTCGTTCCCGAGGAAAACCCGAAGCCGATTCGGGAGGCGGATTGCACTTGCGGCGACGATGATTCCGGCGGAACGCGTCCTGCCGTTTCGCGTTCCCGTTCGTCCGCGGCGTCGGCGTCTTCTTCCTCCGCGGGGCGAAACACACGTCTGGAGGCGACGGAAAGCCATGCACGTTGGCGGACGGATTTCGGCAAGTTCCGCGGCATGGGGGGCGTTCCCGCCGGCGCGCTCGAAATCACGGCGCACGAATTTTCCTCCGCGTCGGCGACTCCCGCGGCGCTGGAGTTTTCTCATCCGTTCAATTCGTGGCTCGTCCTTCCGCCTTCGGGCGTCGCGGCGAACGCGCAGCTGAAGCTCTTTTGCGGCGGAAGCTGCACGTCGTGGATGTGCGACGGGAACGGGGAAACCTTTTTCCCTTTGGGGGCCTCTTCGGGCGAGACTTCCGCGCTGCGCTGGAACGCCGACAAAAGCGCGATCGAGCAGGTTTTTCCGGACAAGAGCGTGCTTGCCTTTTCCGCGGGCACGGGCGAAATCGTCTCCTTCAAAACGCGGCACGGGAACGCGTTTTCGGCGGCGGAGCTTTCGGCGTATGTCGACGTTGTCCGCGACGCGGAGGGCGTTCTGCTTCAAGTTCGGAATCTTTGGGACGGGCTGGCGAACGTCGAAAACGTCTCGGAAACGGGCTACGAAATCGCGCTTTACCTGCCGAATCAGATCGGCGAAAAGAGCGCGGAGACGGGACGTTACGCGGTTTCGGGAACGCCGTTCAAGAAGTTCGTCGTCGCGTATTCTCCGGAGACGGGCAAACTCTCGATCACGGAACGTGACATGCGCGCGGGGGCGCGGGCGTTCCCGCGCGCGCTGTGGTTCGAAAACGGCGCGTGGTGCACGTCGGTCGGCGCGGGCGCGGAGGAAATCGTCACGCGCCGATCGCGCACGGCGCTGACGGAGACGACGTATCGGCTCGTCACGGAAGTCGCCTTTGCCGGTTCGTCCGTTCCCGCGAGCCGCGTCGCCGAAATTTACGAAATTCATCCTGTGCTCGGCGACGTGCTCGCCTCGCGCACGGAGGGCTACGGCACGGATTCGGCGCGGACGACGCATTATCTCTACGATTCCGCCGGGCGGCTCATCCGCGAGACGCGGCCTGACGGGAGCGTCGTCGAAAGCGGCTACGACGATTTCGGGCGGCTTTCCGCGCGCTACGAGCCTCACGCGGGGGCGCGCAACCGCACGACGCTTTACCGCTACGTTTCTGCGGATTCCAACGATCCGGATCTGAGCTGGACGCAGACGTCGCTTTCGACGACGGCGGGCCCGGTCGTCCTTTCCCGCACGGATTACGTCTACGCGGAAGAGGCGGAATACCGGCGCGTCGAAAAGCGCACGAGCGGGCTTGGCTTCGACGGCGTTCGCCTCGAAGTCGAGGAGACCTGGCGCGGCGACTGCGGGAACGTCCACGCGCGCGGCCGCGTGAAGATGACGCAGAACGTCCTCGGCGTGCAGACGCACTACGCTTACGCGGCGACGTCCGCGCACGGGGCGCTTTATTCGGTGTGCGCCGAGACGAGAATCGCCGGCGAGCCCGTGAACGGGAAATCGACGCGCGAGGTGCGCTTCGTCTCCGCCGAAGGGAACACGACGCGTTCGGAAAAATACGCGCTCGACGAGGCGGGAACGTGGCGGCTGATCGCCTCCGTCGATTTTGAATACGACGCGCAGAACCGCGAGACGAAGCGCACGCGCGGGAACGGCCGCGTCTCCTCCCGCGAAATGATGTGCTGCGGCCCGCTTTGGGAAACCGATGAAGACGGCGTGCGCACGGACTACGTCTACGACTCGGCGCAACGGCTCACGGAAGAGACGCGCGCGCTCACGGCGACGTCGCCCGAACGGACGCGCCTCTACGAGCGCGACGCCGCCGGGCGCGTCACGCGCGAGACGCTCAAGCTCAACTCCGTCGATTTTTCCGAAAAGACCGCGACCTGGGACCTGCTCGGGCGCCTCGTTTCGGAGACGGACGAACTGGGCCGCGCGACGTCGTATGCCTATGCGGAGGACGCCTCGTCCTGCACGACGACGGAGACCGTCACGCTCCCGAGCGGGGCGACGCGCGTCACGAAGACGCACGCCGACGGCACCGTCCTGCTCGAGGCGGGAACGTCGCGTCGCGGCGTCGAAACGCTCGTCGATTTCGTCTCCGACGGCGTGCGCGCCACGCGGCGCCTCGCGGGAACGACGGAAGATTCCGGCATCCTCTTCCGCCGCATCACGAACGGCTTCGGCGAGGAAATCCGCACGGGAACGCCGAACACGCTCGGCGGGTTCATCTATCTGCGCAAGACTTACGATGCGCGCGGGCTTCTCGTGCGCTCGGCGACGGACGGGCTCGCTCCCGAGCTCTACGAATACGACGCGTTCGGGGACGAGACGAAACGCACGCTCGCGCTTGCGGAAAATCCGAGCGCGTCGAATTCGCGAATCCGCGAAACGGAAACGTTTTATGAAACGCGCGAAGACGGCGTGTATCGCGTCTCTTCGGAGAAAACATACGCGGCTTCCGGCGCGGCGATCACGACTGAGACGGCGTTTCTCGTTTCGGAAAGCGCGACGCTGGAAAGCAAGACCGTTTCGAAGGACGCGCGCGGGAACGCGAGCGCGCGCTGGACGGAGTTCGGCGAGCCCGGCGTTCGCCTCTCCAAAACGCAAATGCCGGGCGTGACGAACATCGCGCAAAGCACGACGAACGACGGTTTCACCGTTTCGCAAGTCGACCATGCGGGAACGCAGACGACGTTTGCGCGCAATTATTACGCCGGGGAAAACGCGCGCATCGAACTGACGACCACCGACGGGCGCGGGAACGCGACGCTCGTCGTGCAGAACGTGCTCGGCTGGACGACGAAAACCGTCGATGCGGCGGGCAACAGCACGACGACGGCTTACGACCTCGC
>DVOG01000154.1 GCA_018713755.1 Candidatus Spyradosoma merdigallinarum
GTCCTGCAGGATAGAGCCAAAATTTACCTGGGGGAAATTTTCGACAGAGCGACGCTTTCCGTTTATGACGACATGACGGTCGGCATTCTCACTTTCGGCGGAAAGTCCGAGCTCGGACGCTACGATGTGCAGGAGGAAGCCGACGGAAGACTTTTCATTGTGATACCCGAGCCGTCCGCGTTCGGATTGCTCGCGGGAGCGCTTGCGCTCGTTTGCGCGGCGTCGCGCCGCCGGCGCAAATAAGCGCGGCTTCGCGTAAACCCAAGACACGTGAAGCCCGGCGCTCCTGCGGGAAATTTCCGCAGGGGCGCCTTTTTTCGCGCGAAAAATCCTGCCGCGCGTTCCCGCCGGACGCGTTTCGCGTTCGCGCGTTCCCGCGGGAAACTCCCCGCTCTCCGCGCGCCTCGTCCGTCCCCGCGCGGGAGCGTCATTTTGAACTCGCGTTCCCGCGGGCAAGAGCGTAGAAGGGCGCTTCGCATGAAAATTCCGGAAGCATTGGCGCCGTTCCGTTCCCGAAATTACAGGCTGTTTTATTCCGGGTACGCGATTTCGTTGACCGGAAGCTGGATGACGCAGACGGCGATCGGCTGGCTCGTCTACGCGCTGACGGAATCGACGACGATGTCGGGCGTGGCGATGTTCCTGAGCCAAGTTTCGCACTTTTTCGTCACGCCCGTCGCCGGCGTGATGATCGACCGCGTGAACCGCCGGCGGATGCTGCTTGCCGTGCAGTTCGGCGCGCTGGCTTCGGCGTTCGGGCTGATGCTGTTTCAGATTTTGGACGGACTTCACGTTTCCGTGCTGCTCGCGCTGTGCTTCCTGCGCGGGCTGGTCGGCGCGGTGGAAATTCCGACGCGGCAGTCGCTGATCGCGAAATTCATCGACGACCGGCGGCACCTGCCGCAGGCGATCGGGCTGAATTCCACGTTGTTCAACTTCACGCGCATCGTTTCGCCGGCGATCGCGGGCGAAGTTTACGCGATGTTCGGCGCGGCGTGCTGCTTCGCCGTCGACGCCTGCCTGATGATTCCGGCGATATTCCTGCTGGCGGCGATGCGCTTCGACGCGCGTCCGCTTCCGGCGTCCGGCGAGTGCGGCCCGCTGTGCTCGCTGCTGGAAGGCGTGCGCTACATGTTTTCCGTTCCCGTGCTGCGCATGGTCATTTGCGGGATCGCGCTGCTGAGCACGTTCGGCTTCAGCTACACGGTGCTGCTGCCGATGTTCGCGCACGAAGTTTACGCGGGAACGGCGGGGCTTTACGGGCGGATGCTGACCGTGACGGGCGCGGGAGCGATCGTCGCCGCGCTGCTGATCGCGTTTCTGAAACGGGCGAAATATCTGCCGCGCTTTCTGGTCGTCGGGAACACGATCGTCGGCGTCTCGCTCGCGGTCGTCGCGTCGGCGCCGCCGCTGCCGCTGTTTTTCGCGATGCTGTTTTCGGCGGGTTTCGGAAGCGTGCTCGTCGGCGCTTCGTCGAACACGCTCGTTCAGCTCAACATCGACGAACGTTTCCGCGGGCGCATCATCAGCCTTTACACGATGGCGTTCACGGGAACGTTCCCGTTCGGCACGCTGTTGCTCGGTTCTTTCAACGAAGTCGTCGGGCTCGGACCGTGCCTCGGCCTTTGCGCCGGCGTGTGCTTCGCGCTGGCGGCGTATTTCTTCCTGCGGCGTCGCGCGTTTTCGTCCGCCGTTTGAGCGCGAGAAGAACGCGCGCGTTCCCGCGGCCGGGGAAAAGGGAACTCAGCCCAAAATGTCGGCGACGCGGCCGACGATTTCCGCGGGATCGGCGAGGCGGCCTTTCCCGGAAACGCCGCACGCGAGCCTGCCTTCCGCGGGCTCGACGACGATGTTCCCGCGCTCCCGCAGCGTCTCGAGGTTCGCCTGCGTCGCCGGGTGGGCGAACATGGCGTCGTTCATCGCGGGAGCGATCACGACGGGAACGCGCGTCGCCAGATACGCGCAGGTCAGCGCGTCCGGCGCGAGGCCGTGCGCGAAACAGGCGACGACGTGCGCCGTCGCGGGAGCGACGAGCAGCAGGTCCGCCCATTCCGCCAGCGCGATGTGCTCGGGCTTCCACGGCGCGTTTTCGTCCCAAAGGCTGCGGACGACGGGCCGCCGCGTGAGCGTCTTCAGCGTCAGCGGCGCGATGAACTCCTCGGCTTCCCGCGTCATGACCGCGCGGACTTCCGCGCCTTCCTTCACGAGGAGCGAAGCGATTTCCGCGGCCTTGAACGCGGCGACGGATCCCGTGACGCCGAGCACGATATTTTTTCCTTCGAGAAAACCCATGACGCGTCCGATTCTACGCGCGTTTCCGCGGCTGTAAAACGGAATTTTCCGCGCGGCGCGGCGTTCCCGCTCGGCGGCGCGCCGCGGAGACGTTTTTTGCCCGGTGCGGATTTTTACGACTTTCCAAGCGCGTTCCCGCGCCTTACTCTGAAACGGCAAATGAAGGTGTCGGAAATATTTTCGCGGGAGGGCGCGCGCGGCGCGGCGGCGGTCGGTTTTTCCGTGCTGTTTTACGCGCTGTCGATGCCGGGAGCGGACGTCGCGTCGCTGGCGTGGGTCTGGGCGGTGCCGATGGCGCTTTGGGCGGCGACGCGGCCGCGCTGGAAAAGCTGGCTCGTCGGCTCCGCGGTTTGCGCGTGGCTCGGCGGGGCGCTGACGCTGATTTGGCTGCGGAACCTGTATCCGCC
>DVOG01000002.1 GCA_018713755.1 Candidatus Spyradosoma merdigallinarum
CGATGCTTCACGTCGTTTTGTTCAATCCGGAAATTCCGCAGAATACGGGCAATATCGGGCGCATGTGCGCGATCACGCGGTCCCGCCTGCACCTGATCCATCCGCTCGGCTTCACGATTACGGACGCGCACCTGCGCCGCGCCGGGATGGATTACTGGAAATCGCTCGACGTCGTCCACCACGAAGACTGGGACGCCTTTCTGTCGTTCCCGCGGCGCCCGGAGCGGCTGTGGCTGCTCACGACGAAGGCGGAAAAAGGGCTGTGGGACGCGGATTTCCGCGACGGCGACGGGCTCGTATTCGGGAACGAAGGGCACGGCGCGCCGGCGTGGCTGCACGCCTTCGTCGGAAAAGAGCGCGAAATCAAAATTCCGCAGCCGGCGGAAACGCTGCGTTCGCTCAACCTTTCCACCGCCGCGGGCATCGCGGTTTATGAGGCTCTGCGGCAGATTTCACGCGGGAACGGCTGATTTTTCCTTGTTTACAAGCCGCGGGAATTTCTTCAGAATCCGCGTTTCCTTTCTTTGCAGGTCGGGCGCGGTGTTCGACCGGAAGGGAAAAACAACCAACAACCCTGCGGGAACGCTCGCCGCTGCCGCAGATCCAGAAAGTCAAAACAACACATGTCATCCGTAATGGAACAGCTGCTTGCCGAAAGCAGCTTCGGAACGCTCACGCCGGGCTCGATCATCAAGGGCACGGTCATCGAAATCCGTCAGAACGACGTCGTCGTCGACATCGGCGGGAAATCCGAAGGGGTCGTTCCCGCAAGCGAATTCGCCGACATCTCCGAAATTCAGGTCGGCGACGAGATCGAGGTCTATCTCGAAAAAACCGAAGACCGCAACGGCGCGCCCGTCATTTCCTACGACAAGGCGCAGCAGAAGAAGAACTGGGAAACGATCGTCGCCGAATGCAAGGAAGGCTCGGTTCGTCCCGGCCGCGTCAAGGCGAAAGTCAAAGGCGGTCTCATCGTCTCGATGGGCATCGACGCGTTTCTGCCGGCGTCGCAGATCGACGTCCAGCCGCCGAAGAACCTCGACCAGTACATCGGCCAGACGTATGACTTCAAGGTCCTGAAAATCAATCTCGACCGCAAGAACATCGTCATTTCCCGCCGCGAGCTCATCGAAGAGCAGCGCAACGAAAAGCGCCGCGCCCTCCTCGCCGAAATCAAGCCGGGCGACATCCGCCGCGGGATCGTCAAGAATCTCACGGACTACGGCGCGTTCATCGACCTGGACGGTCTGGACGGCCTGCTCCACATCACCGACATGAGCTGGGGCCGCATTTCTCACCCGCGGGAAGTGCTTTCCATCGGCGAAGAAATCAACGTGATGATCATCGAAGTCGACCGCGAGCGGGAACGCGTTTCCCTCGGTCTGAAGCAGTGCACGCCGAATCCTTGGGAATCCATCGAGAAGAAGTATCCGGTGGGTTCGAAGGTGCACGGGAAGGTCGTCAACCTCGTCCAGTACGGCGCGTTCGTCGAAATCGAACAGGGCGTCGAGGGCCTCGTCCACGTCACGGAACTTTCCTGGACGAAGCGCATCGCCAAGCCCAGCGACGTGCTTAAAATCGGCCAGGAAGTCGACGCCGTCATCCTCGGCATCAACAAGGAAGAACAGAAGATTTCCCTCGGCATCCGCCAGCTCGAACCCAATCCGTGGGACATGGTGCGCCACAACTATCCGGTGGGCGCCCGCGTGCACGGCAAGGTGCGCAACCTGACGACCTTCGGCGCGTTCGTCGAACTCGAAGAAGGCATCGACGGCATGGTTCACGTTTCCGACATGAGCTGGACGCGCCGCATCAGCCACCCGAGCGAAATGCTCAAGAAGGGCGACGAAGTCGAAGCCATCGTGCTCGACGTCGACGCCGACCAGCAGCGCATCGCTCTCGGCATGAAGCAGACGCAGGAAGACCCCTGGACGAACATCGACCGCACGTTCCACATCGGCGACATCGTTTCCGGCAAAGTCTCGAAAATCACCTCCTTCGGCGCGTTCGTCGAGCTCGAAGAAGGCATCGAAGGCTTCGTCCACATCTCGCAGATCGGCGAAGAACACGTCGACAAAGTCAAGGACGTGCTCAAAGTCGGCCAGGAAGTCACCGCGCGCGTCATCAAAATCGACAAGGACGACCGCCGCATCGGTCTTTCCATCAAGGCCGCCAACTACGATTCCGCCCAGCTTCAGGCGGAAATCCGCGCCTACGACCGCATCCGCGGGCACGGCGGCGACCGCGGTCATTCCTCGCAGACGACGATGTCCTCCTCGTCCGACGACAAGGGCTTCGGCTCCCTCGGAGACCTTCTCGACAAGGCTTCGTTCTGATTCCGGATTTTTTCCTCAAAAAAAAAATCCGCTTCGGACACGACGTTCCCGCAGGCCTTCCTGCGGGAACGTTCCGTTTCCCGGGAACGCGCGGCGCAATTTTGACTTGCCACGAAAGAACCTCCTGAAGGAAAATTCGTGCGTGAGAAACTCCCTTTTCATTGCCGCCGCTTTCTGCGCATTCTGCGTCGCGACGGACGTCTGCGTTCCCGCGGCGTTCGCCGACGCGCCGTCGTCGCAAAAA